>CAJYHD010000210.1 GCA_913773715.1 uncultured Sphingobium sp. | reverse complement strand
TGCGCGACAAAAGGCGATGGGCCTAGTGCCGCGCAACCGTCTCGGCACGCATGTGGTCCCAACCCTAGTTGAACCGGCCCTTGAAGCGAGCCAGATAGTCGCCCGGCGCTTGGATCGGCGCGTGGCCGGACCCCGGCGCAAGATAGATAAAGAACGGCTTGTCGGGAGCAGCTGCCTTCTGGTTGTGGACCCATCCGATGGCGTCGTCGGTCAGCCGCTCGTCAAGCAACTTGCCATCATCGGGCACCGCGATGCGGCTGTTCCCGCGATAGATACTGGGATGAAACTGATCGGTGTCGGAGCCCAGGAAGCCATAGAAGTACTCGAACCCCAAGCCGGTGGGCCAAGCATCGAACGGGCCGCCGGCGGTGCTCTGCCATATGGGGACGTTGTGGTGCTTGCCGAACATGGCGGTGTTGTAACCGTTCATCCGCAGCACTTGCGCGACCGTGGCCGTGCTGTTCGGGATCACCGACGTATAGCCGGGATACCCGCTGGCGTAATTCGTCAAAGTTCCTGACGCCGCCGCATGGTGGTTGCGCCCCGTCAACAAGGCCGCCCGCGTCGGGGAACACATCGCGGTGGTGTGGAATCGCGTATAGCGCAGCCCCTTCTGCGCCAAGGCCGCAAGGTTTGGTGCAGGGATCACACCGCCAAAGACGCTGGTTGCGCCAAACGCCTCGTCATCGGTCATGATCAGCAGGATGTTGGGAGCGCCCGCCGGCGTCTTTAAAGGCGTGGGATAGGCGGGTCGCGAATCTCTGACGCCCTGGCGGATCTGCCCGGTAAAAGGTCCGGGTTCCACCGGCAACTTGCGGGGCGCCGCGTCGCCGGCTTGTGTTGGCGACGGCGCGGCCAAAATGGTCGTGGCAAGAGCAAGTGCGAGGTGCGCGATCCTGCCCCCCCCCGACCGGTACACCATCTTGCGCTCCCCGCCTCGTCGCATTTGTAGTGAGAACGCCGCCAGTTTGCAGGGCGAAACGGTCTCTCGCGCCACCTCGCCCGGCCTTATCTCAGATAGCTGTCGAAGAACTCGATCGCCACGCCAATCGTCTTCTCCCGCCCGTCGGGCTTGTAGCAATCAAGCTGGTCGATCGGAATTGAGAAGATGCGCTTCGGCTCACCCGCGACGGCGTAGGCAGTCTGGATCATCTGATTGGGATGGTAAACGTCATGCCCGGTCAATTGCACGATGCAATACGGACGAGGGGCGATCTTGGCCGCGGTATGGACCACGCTGAACTCCATGACCCGTTCAAAGCTCTCGATCGTCATTTCGGGAGCGGTGTGCATCAACATATCACCGGTCTTGGCGTACCAGCCCATGACATCCTCGATCATGGCAGGGTCGCTGGGCATCGGCACAAAGCCATCTTCGCGCTGCTCGGCCGCGGCGAACATTGGCGCGCCACCCTCACTGGCCCGCTTGCGGCGCGCCTCGAGCAGATGCTTGCGGATGGCGAGATATTTCGTCTCTCGATTGAGAGAACGGATCCAGACATCTCCATCCAGGATCGGGGCCTGCGCAACACAAGTCTTCACGCGCAGATCGTGCGCCGCCACATGGGTGACGATGCCACCGCCAAAGCTGGTCCCCCAGATACCGATGCGCTCGCGGTCGACCCCGGGCTGGGTTGCCAGCCAATCGAGCGCACTCTTGAAGTCCTCCGTCTCCTGATGTGGCCAAAGCCGGCCACGTGGGGTGCCGCCGCTTCCGCCGAAGTGGCGATAGTCAATCGTGAGGACGACATATCCGGCCTCGGCGAAGAGACGTGATTCCTCTACCAGGCTGCTGCGCGAGACGGTAAAGCCGTGGCCGAGCACCAGCGCCGCGTAGGAGCAGGAGGGATCGAAGCCTTCGGGCAGAACCAGATCACCTTCGCACGCGACGCCTTCGGACTGGAAATGGACGACAGTTCTGCTGGTCATCGGAATTGGCCTTCTCAATCGAATCGCACGGAGAGCTTTTGAGGTCCACGCAGGCCAAACCCAGTGACGGTGGGATGCGCGTGGCGCTCATCCCGCCGCAACCTGGGCAGGCGATCGAGCACGGCATTGAGCGCGTTGGCCATCTCAAGCCGAGCGAGGTGCTAGCCGATGCAGAAGTGCGGGCCGTAGCCGAAGGCCGCATGCGCCCGGGTCGCACGGCTAATGTCGAACTCTTCTGGACGGGCGAACACCGTCTCGTCACGGTTGGCAGCGGCCAGCATGACCGACATGTGGTCGCCGGGACGGATCACGACGCCTGCCAACTCAATTTCGGTATGCGGCGTGCGCGCGATCATCGGGACGGGGCAGTTCCAGCGCAAGCCTTCCTCGATCGCAGCCGCCACCAGCTTGCGGTTCTGCTTCACCTGCTCGAACTGGTCGGGGTGGTTAAGCAATGCAAACAGGACTGTCGAGAAGCCGTTGTAGCTGGTGTCGCCGCCAGCGTTCATCAACTGGCGGAAGAAGCTGATGACGACGTCGTCTGGCAGACGCTCACCATCCATCTCAGCTGTCGCGATAGCTGACATGAAATCGTCCTCGTGCGGATTTCGACGCCGCTCGGTGATGATGGCGGTCAGGTATTCTTTGAGCTTCTCGACCGCCTCCATACCATGTTCGCGGTCAAAAGAGATCGCAATCTGACCGAATGCCAAGCGATGGAATATCTCGCGATCCGCCATCGGCAGACCCATCAGCTCGTGAATGAAATGAAACGGAAAGTGCAGCATGAACTCCGAGATGAGCTCGGCATGGCCGCGCGCTTCAAAGCCGTCGATCAGGCGCGGAATGATAACTTCTCCGAAGCGCTTGACACTGCTGGGCGAAAAGGCGGTCTGGAAGAGCTTGCGGAAACGGCTGTGTTCGGGATTGTCCATAGTTGTGACGGACCTCCCGAAGGCCACGCCGAGATTGTGGTTGTAGATGACGTTCGAAAACGCCTTGGTATCCTGAAGCGCCTTGCTGACTTCCTTGTGGCCGAGGATTCCAACCTTGCGCACATGAG
>CAJYHD010000209.1 GCA_913773715.1 uncultured Sphingobium sp. | reverse complement strand
CTCACCATCGGAAGCGCTCTTGCGCAGACCACCAATGACGTCGCGCCGCAAGCGGAGGAGCCAGCGGGCGCGGAAATCGTCGTCATCGGTTCGCAGATCAAGGGTGCGAACACCGCAGGCGCGCTGCCTGTCAGCGTCGTTGGCGAACAACAGATCGAGGCAGTTGCGGCCGTATCCGGCGCCGACCTGTTTCGATCCATCCCGCAACTCGGCGGCGTTACCTTTAACGAACAGGTGCTGGGCGGTGGCAACGCCAACGCGGCGCGCGGCGACGTATCGACGGTGTCGTTGCGAGGATTGGGCCAAGGCAACACGCTGCTGCTGATCAACGGCCGACGCACCGTACTGCATCCGACATCGCAGGCGATTACCGGCGTCATCGATTCCGGCGTTCCGACCTTCGGCTACAACGCGAACACCATCCCCGTCGGCAATATCTCCCGCGTCGAAGTGCTGCGCGATGGCGCGGCGGCGCTGTATGGATCGGACGCGGTGGCGGGCGTGGTCAACAACGTCCTCAATTCCGATTACAAGGGCGCGAAGTTCGACATCCAATATGGCGGCGCAGAAGGTACCAGCCTGCGCGAACTCGCGGTCAACGGCCTCGTCGGCGCGGACTTTGCCGAAGGGCGCGGCAACATCTCGCTCTTTGCCGGATATGCGCGCAAGTCAAAGCTGTATCTGGCCGATCAGGATTATACCGCCTTTGCCGATCGTCGGTCGCTGGTGGCGGGAACACCTTTCGCCAATGTCAACGCCTTCAACAGCACGAGCACATCGACGCCATGGGGCACGTTCCGCGCGCTCGGCGCGACGCCCAGCGCCAACGGCATCGTCAGCTTCCTGAATCGGAGCATCGCGAGCGGCGGCACCGCTTTCACCAACGCATCGGGCCAGTGGCACATCCAGCCCAACGGCAACAGCGGGTGCCGCATCGGCGCAGGTACGCCCGGCATGTGCTATGACGATGGCAACGGCGTGACGGAAATGGCGACCGTTGATTCCAATCTGCGCTTCGATTCTCCCGGAACGTTCAAGGATTTGACGACCCAACCGTCGGTTCGGCGCATCAACCTGTTCGCCAACGCGCATTTCGACCTGACCGACAATCTGACCCTGTTCGGCGAGGCAGGCTTCTATCGCGGCATCACTCACGCGACGATCGGTGCGCCCGGATCATTGGCCAACATCCCGATCACGGTCGCGGCCAACGCCTATTGGAACCCATTAGGGCCGGTGGGATCGGTCAATCGTCTGCCGGGTCTATCTACCGCGGTCGTCCCCGCCACCGGCCTGCCAGTGCAGATCACATCTTTGAGCTATGTCGATGTCGGATCGCGGCCCGTCGACGTCACCAACTACCAATATCGCTTCCTGGGCGGCCTGCGCGGCAGCCTAGGCGACTGGGATTTCGACAGCGCGGCTCTCTACACCTGGGCGACGGCCGCGGACACGCAACGCAATTTCTCCAACACGCTACTGCAACGGGCGATCAACCGGACGACGCCCGACGCCTATAATCCTTTCAATGGCGGCTGCGTCGATACCCCCTCGATCGGGGATTGCACACCCAACAGTCAGGCGACGATCGACAGCTTCATGATCGAGGCGACGCGGCGTACGCGCACCAGCCTCGGCCTTGTCGACTTCAAGATTTCCAACAACGATCTCATCGGCCTGTGGGGCGGCAACAGCATCGGCATCGCGGCGGGTATCGAATATCGGCGCGAAACCTATCGCGATGACCGCTCTCCCTATCAGGGTGGGGTCGCGGGAGTGGACACCACCTATACCGATGCTGTCACCGGCATTTTCTATGGCTCCGACCTCGGCGGGGCCAGCCCTTCGCCCGACGTGCGGGGCAAGCGCAACGTCAAGTCCGCCTATGCCGAACTCGCGATCCCGATCTTCAGCCCGGAAATGGAAGTGCCGTTCTTCCGCTCGCTCGAATTCCAGGTTGCGGGCCGATACGAAGACTATAGCGATGTCGGATCGGTTGCGAAGCCCAAGATCGCCGGATCATGGGAGTTGCTGGAGGGGATGCGCCTGCGCGGGTCCTGGTCGCAGGGGTTCCGCGCGCCCAATCTGGAGGTCATCAACACCTCGACGCTCGACCGCGTGAACACGGGCATAGACTATGTGCTGTGCGAGGCGGATGTGCGTGCTGGGCGCATCGCGAATTTCTCGCAATGCGCCCGCAGCATCTCGGTCCTGCGGCGCAGTGGCGGCAACCCGGAGTTGAAGCCCGAGGAATCGACCAGCTGGAGCTTCGGCGCGGTTTTCTCCCCGCCGCTGGGCGATGGCTGGGGCAAGGTCACCTTCACCGTCGATCGGTGGAAGATCCAGCAGAAGAATGTCGTCGGCCTGCTCGACTATCAGAATGCATTGAACCTCGACTATCTGCTGCGCGCGCAAGGGAGCAGCAATCCCAACGTCGTGCGGCGCGCACCGACGCAGACCGACATCGACCTGGCCGCCGGGACCGGCCTCGCGCCGGTGGGCGAATTGCTTTACGTCGTCGCCAATTTCCAGAACCTGCTACCGGTGACGGTGCAGGGGATCGACTTCGGCCTCGATTATTATCTGCCGACCGCTGCGCTCGGCACCTTTTCGCTCAACGTCAATGCCTCGCGGCTCATCAGCTATTTTGTCGATGCGCCCGCCGCCGTGCAGCAGGTGATCGACGCACAGCGGGCTGGCGAGATCAGCGCGTCGGTTCCCGTGCAGGGCGGCGGCGACGTCGTCGGGCGCGATGGCCAGCCGCGCTGGCGCATATCAGCCACGCTCGACTGGACGATGGGACCGGTGAAGATCGGCGCCTTCACCCAGTTCATCGACGACGTGTACGAAAATGCCGTATTCGACGCGAACAACAACAAGTTCGTGGTGAAGGGGCAGACGACCGTCAATCTGTTCGCACAATATACGTTCAAGAATGACGGGCCGCTCAACGGCACATCGATCCAGATCGGCGCGCGCAACATCTTCGACAGGGACCCGCCGCTTTCGTCGGCTGGCTATCTGTCGAGCG
>CAJYHD010000208.1 GCA_913773715.1 uncultured Sphingobium sp. | reverse complement strand
GCCAGATCGAGTGCCAGCGGCATCCGCGTCGGCAAGGTGATCGTCGCGCTAAGATTGAGCAGTGCGTAGCCGCCATTCGCGACGCGATTGTCACCGGTGATCGGGTAATCGCCATAGACGTAGAGGTCGGCGCGACCATCCAGCCACGAAAAATGTGGGTCGGGACACCGGCCGGACGATTACCCGTCAGGTCGACCTCACTGGTCGCACCGGGCACCCGATATTCCCGCCATACGGCATGCACATAAGAGTAATTGGCCGAAATGCTGGTGCCGCGATCCGGCCGCACGACGGCGGAAAGCTCCAGCCCCTGGCTACGGTAGCGTTGCCCGGTCGTCAGGAGGGTCGATGGACCATTCGCGTCGGGGTTCGTGGTGGTGAGGAGCCGGTTGCGCTGATCGTAGCGGAACAGTGCAGCTTCCCAGGCGAGGATACCGGAGCCCATCCTGCCCTTGTAACCGACCTCGTAGCTGTCGATCGTCATTGGCTTGAGATCGAGCTGATATAAAGCCGGATCGAAGTAGAAGAGCGGTCCGAAGTTGGAGCTGAAACCCCGCCCGTAGGAGGCATAAACCGTGCCTCGTGTTCCGTCGTCGCGCTCACCCAGTCGATAGGCGACGCTCGCCTTGGGCGAAAAGGCGTTCTCCGACGCCGACAGGCGCCCTCCCGGATTGAAGGCCGCTTCGATGGGACGGAAGACCGCGCGCCGGCGGAAGTCGTCATAGCGCAGGCCGAGGGTCACGGTCAGCCGGTCCGTCGCGGCCCATTCGTCCTGAAGATAGGCCCCCCAGAACCGGTTTCGCACCGTCCCGTCGGTAAGCAGGAAATGGCGCTGGAAACACGGTGCATCGGCGTTCAACACGGCGCCGGTCGCGTAATTGATGTCGATCTGAAAGAAGCGGAACCCGCACCGCGGCGTGAAGCCATAGTCGCCGGACCAGAAGTCGCGTTCGTCCATCCGGGCACGCTCGACGTTGCCACCGGCCACGATCGTGTGGGCGCCCAGGCGTGCCGTCAGCTGCGCATCGCCGATCCAGACGCTGCTTTCGTCCTGCCGCGCAAAGCCGTTGACCGCGTAGGTCTTGGCCTGCGGATCGACGCTGCCACTGAGGTACAGATTGAAGCTGTTGCTCCGGTCGAAGCGACGATGCTGCCCGGTCAGCACCAGCTCCACATTGCTTCCGAAGCTATGCCTCAGCCTCAGAGCGCCGATCCCGCCCTTGGTATCCAGGTCGTTGGGCAGGTAACCGATGTAGCCGCGACGACCGCCTGCAACGGCGACACGGGTCCCGTCGCCAAGCAGGGGAATGTTGCTCGGCACCTCGACCTGTCGATCGAAATAGTTGCCATAGGCGGTCAGCGTGGTGTCCGCGCCGATCGGCACGACCACCTTGCCGAACAGGTTCAGCACCTTCCGACGAGAGTTTTTCCGCCAGCCGCCGTCATCTTCGTGGAAGCCGGAGAGGAGCATCCCACCCCCATCGCCGAACATCTTCCGCTCGAGGGTCGCTTCCCCGCGGAAATAGTCGTACGTCCCTGCCGTCAGCGAAGCGGTCGTGCTGTCTACACCCGTGCTGCGCGTGATGTAATTGACCGCGCCGGCGGTTGCCCCGCGCCCATACAGCGCGGATACCGGTCCACGTACGACTTCGGCACGGCTGATCGCCCCGTAGGGCAGCTGGTTGAGCAACACCTGCTCATCCGGACCGACGAACGGTATGCCATCGATAAGCGCGAGGAAGGTATCCCCGCCGGCGCTGCCGGTCACCCCGCGAAAGGAGAATTGCAATGCATCCTCGGCATCCCCGTCGGTACGACGAAAGAAGATTCCGGGGATGCCGCGAAACTCATCGCTTCCGATCGTCAGACCGCGTCGACGCAGGTCGTCGTTGTCGACCACGGTGATCGCCGCAGGTACGTCGATCAGCGACTTCTCGGTACGCGTCGCGGTCACGACGATGTCATTCGATTTCGTCGTCTGGTCGTCTGAGGTCTGCGCCAGCACAGCTCCGGGCAGCATCGCCAAGGCAGCACCGACCGCCACCGCAACAGACCTTCTCGTCAACGCTTCTCTCCCCCGAGCGTCAGACACATATGTTATGGTATATCATTGCGCAAGCGGCACGGAGAGGCGCCGTCTAAAACTACGGTTTTTTGGCAACCAGACCCATCAACCCGCGCACGTTGTAACTCGCGATTCCGGCATCACCTTCCGACCTTCCAACTTGAGAAGGGCGGTCGAGACAGCCGGGGCATTCTCATTGGGATCCCAAATGAAACGGCGCGGGGCGTCTCGTTGGCCGGTCGTTTGTCGATAATCGGGCTCCACGCTATCGTGATCGCCAGATCAGATAGAGGCCGCGCGATGCATGGTTATCGACGCTCTGCGAGGTAATCGGGAACACGCCGACCAGAGGGGTGGCAAGTCGAACAAAATCAAGGATGCGGACCAGTGAGCAACACCGTTGTATCGTACGAAGGCAATCTGCGATCGCAAGCTCAGCATGGTAACTCAGGTAGCGTTATCGTCATGGACGCGCCCAAGGAGCTGGGCGGTCTGGAAGAAGGGTTTTCGGCAAGCGATCTCCTTGGAGTATCGCTAGGCGGCTGCATCCTTGGCATCATGGGCGTTGCCGCCCGGTCGATGAATATTGACATCCCCGGAGCCACTGCAACGATCACCAAGGAAATGGCCAACGCGCCCCGCCGCTTCACGCACCTGTCGGTCGTCGTCAGAATCCCAGGCGACTTCGACGCGAGCCAGCGTCGAAGATTGGAGGCCGCTGCGCACGCCTGTCCGGTTCACAAGGCGCTGGGTATCGACGCCCCCATGGTATTTGAATGGGACGACTGATCTTTAGGCTTTGCAAAAATGAACGGCTAGCGAGACGGCCAGCGCCATGGCATCCCGAGGGAACCTTGCGGCTGATACCGACCAAATTAGCCCATAGTTGCAACGTTCTGCTGCGGTGTATCTGCCGGCGAGACGGTTGACCAGTTAGCGAAACTATCGTGTCGCCTCGAAGGCTGATATTTACGTTTTTGACGCTATCCCGGACGTCATGCCCACCCGAGCAACATCCCCAGTAACACCTGATTTTCTGGCGGATTTGCGTTTTGGTATGGGCGGCTTTCGCGGACACCCTCTGCCGTCGAACGACGGTCGGACGAATTTACCATGATCGCACAGCCAGTCCAGGCGAGCGCGTCCCACGCGGCGCTGGACGAGATGCTCGTCGCCGCGCAGTTTCGAGCGCTGCGCCATCAGGTGCCAAGCCTGCATCTCATCCTATTGATCAACGTCACCTTCCTGACGTTCATCACGTCGACGCACAATTATACGCCAGTCACCTACGTCCCCTCGCTCTTGCTCGCCTGTTTCAGCGCGGCCCGCATCCACAAATGGCGTCACACCGTCTACTCGGGCACGGTGCAGGCGCGGCGGATGTTCGCCTCGACGGTGCGGACCTCGCTGCTGTTCGGCCTGACGCTGGCGGGATGGGGCGCATGGGTGCTTCATCGGTGCAGCCCGGAGGTGTCCGCCTTCATCCCCTTTTTCGCCTCGCTGTCGACGATCGCCTGCGCCGCCTGCATGGTGTCGCTGCCTCGCGCCGCCTATGCGGTGATCTGGTCGGGCACGGTGCCGATGGTGATCGCGATGCTCGCCACCCGCAACCCCCTGTTGATCGCTGCATCGGCGAACCTGTCGGTCATCGCGATCCTGCTGTTCGGCTGGATGCGGCGGCAGCACCAGCAATTCATTGACATCGTGCGCGCGCATGCGACGACGATCGAGCGAGAGCGCGACGTGGCGCATCTGGCGTTCAACGATCAGCTGACCGGCCTGGCTAACCGGCGCGCCTTCCTGGCCCGGCTGGGCGAGGCGCAACGCCCCGCCGGCGAGCGGCTCGACACCACGGTCGTCATGATGGACCTCGACGGGTTCAAGGCGGTGAACGACCGGCTCGGTCATGGCGCCGGCGACGTATTGCTGCGGGCGATGGCGGACCGGCTGGCGCGGCACGCTCCCACCCCGGCATTGTGCGCGCGCCTTGGCGGTGACGAATTTGCAGTGCTGCTTGCCACGGCCGACGAGGCCGAGGTTGCCGCGGCGGCGGAGCAGATCGCCGCCATGTTCGACGCCCCGGTGGCGATCGGCGAGGACGTGATCCACGTGCGCGGGTCGATCGGGATTTCGACCGGGGAGACATGGCCCGGCGATCCCATCGAACTCATGCACCGCGCCGATCTGGCGCTGTATGAGAGCAAGGCGCTGAAACGGGCGCAGCCCTATTTCTTCCATAGCGGGCTGCAACTGCAGAGCGATCGCCGCCGCATCATCGAAACCGCCTATCTGGATACCTCGGCGATGGAGCCGCTAGACGTCCACTTCCAGCCGATCATAAGAACGCAGAGCGGAGAGATCGCCGCGTTCGAGGCGCTGATGCGCTGGCGGCATCCTCAGTTGGGCATTGTGACGCCGGACGAACTATTCGCGGTCGCGGACCGGGCGCGCGTGGCGGCGCATTTCACCGAACATTTGTTTGCGCGCGCGCTCTCCAAAGCGACGCACTGGCCGGCGCACATCGCTTTGTCGTTCAATGTGACCGCCGGCGAGGTCAACCCTCCGCTGTGCGCGATGATCGCACAAACGTGCCGACGACACGGCTTCCCGCTACACCGTCTGATCATTGAAATTACCGAAACCGCATTGCTGCGCGATGTCGAGGCGGCCCGGCGCACGATCGGCGAGCTCCAGGCTATGGGCGCGAGCGTCGCGCTGGACGATTTCGGCGCGGGCTTCGCCTCGATCGGCTATCTCAAGCATATCCGCTTCGATCTCATAAAAATCGACGGGGGCCTCATCCGCTCGATCGTCGAATGCCCACGACGTTCACGACGCGATCCTGATCTACGCGCGCGATGGCACCTTCCTTTACGCCAACGCCTGCGCACTGTCGGAGATGCGCCTGCAATCGACGGAACATATGGCAATGTTTCGCGCGGGCCTGATTGTCTACGATCTGCAGGGCCAGCGGATCGAACAGGCGCAATGGCCCCTGTTCCGCGCGATGCGCGGCGAGACGGTCAAGGATTTCGACCTCATCGTCTACATGCCGCACTTCGCGGAGGAGCAACAATACCGCCACGCACGGATCAGCGCGCAGCAGACCGTCTTCGGCGGCCTCGTCGACGAGCCGCTTCTCCTCGTCAGCATCCCCGATACGACGCGGTTTCGCTCCGTCGAGGAAGCGGCGCGGCGCAAGGAGACGATGCTCACCGCGGTGCTCGACGCCCTGCCAACGGGCGTCGTGGTCGCGGATCGCCACAGGCGTCTTCTGCGCACCAATGCCGCGAACGTCGCGATCGTCGGCCATTTTCCCGACGTCTGCTCTATCGCGGATTACGGGCATTTCCAAGGCTATTGGCCGCATACCGGCGAGAAGGTCCCGCCTGCCGAATGGCTACTGGTGCGCGCCTGTCAGAATGGCGAGACGACGATCGGCTGCCGCATCGACATGCGTGCCGCCGACGGGCGCATGCGCAACCTGTCGCTCTCCGCCGCACCGTTCCGCGATGTGTCCGACGAGATCGTCGGCGGCGTCGCGTGCGAGGATATCTCCGACGTGGTGTCGGCGCAGCAAGACGCCGCCTACAGCAGCACGCAATTACGACTGCTCATCGACGGCGCGTGCGACCACGCCTTTTCCATGCTCGA
>CAJYHD010000207.1 GCA_913773715.1 uncultured Sphingobium sp. | reverse complement strand
CCCGGTTCCTCGAAATCGGGCGGTCGGTCGGCGGAGACGATGCGATCCACCATCTTGTCGAGGAAGCGGGCCACATGGCGCTGCCATTCCTCCTCCTCCGGTACGCGCAAGCGATAACGCGGCGCGTTCATGCGGAAGCTGTCGGCGACGAGCGAGCCGTCGGGCGCGTAGCGGCGGACCCGATCCTCGGTCTGGCGCGAATAGGCGGCGATCAGCGCGTCCTGCCGATCGGCGGGCGCGTTTTCCAGACCGATCGCCAGCAGCTTCAGCTCGCGCGCCGACTGTTCGAGGCGCGCATCGACGATGCGGGTGCGATAGCTGTCGAGATAGAAGAAGCCTCCCGCCAGTAGTGCCAGCGCGAAGACGTTGACCGCCAGAATGCGCGGCGTCAGGCTGATCCGGCCGGACCAGCTGAGCGCAGCGTCCCGGCACTCATTCTTCGGAGAATCGGTAGCCGGCGCCATAGAGCGTATCGATCGCGTTGAAATCGGAATCCACCTCGCGGAACTTGCGCCGCAGCCGTTTGATATGGCTGTCGATCGTGCGGTCATCGACATAGACATCGTCCTGATAGGCGGCGTCCATCAACTGGTTGCGGTTTTTGACGACGCCGGGGCGCTGGGCGAGCGTTTCGAGGATCAGGAATTCGGTGACGGTCAGCGTCACGTCGCGCCCACCCCATTTGACGCAGTGGCGGGCCGGGTCCATTTCCAGCCGACCGCGGGTAATCGGTTCGGCGACCGGCTCGTCGGGTTCGTCGGGCAAGCGGTTGGTGGCGTCGGCGCGGCGCAGGATGGCGCGGATGCGGGCGATCAGTAGCCGCTGGGAAAAGGGCTTGGCGATATAGTCGTCCGCGCCCATGGCTAGGCCGAGCGCCTCGTCCAACTCGTCGGCCTTCGATGTCAGGAAGATGACCGGCATCTGCGTCTTTTCGCGCAGGCGGCGCAGCAGTTCCAGGCCGTCCATCCGGGGCATCTTGATGTCGAAGACGGCAAGGTCGGCGGGATTGTCGAGCAGCGCCTTCAGCGCGCCTTCGGGGTCCGAATAGATGCGGGTCAGGAACCCTTCGGCCTGAAGTGCGATCGACACCGAGGTCAAAATATTCTTGTCGTCATCCACCAGGGCGATGGTTGCGGTCATGCGAAGTCCCGAAGAGGCAAAAGCGGGGGGCGAGCCATGGATCGTTAGACGATGCCGCCCGATGCTGCAAGAAAGGGTGGGGCGGACGCGTCGGGAATGCTATCCTGCCGCATACGGAAATGCAGGAGTGACGACGATGTTCGATGATCTTGTTGGCAAGCTCGGCGGGCTGGAAGCGGTGGCGGCGCAGATCGGACTGTCGCCCGAGCAGATGCAGGGGTTGATGGCGGAAATCAGCGCACGGATCGGATCGGGGGATACCAGCGTATCGGCGCTGGCCGAAGTCGCGGCGGAACATGGCGTGTCGGCGAATGCGCTTCAGGGACTGCTGGGACAGGTGGGCGGGCCGCTGGGCGGGTTGTTTGACCGGGATGGCGACGGTGACGCGCTGAACGAACTCAGCGGCATTGCCAAGGGTCTGTTTGGCTGAGGGCCAAGGGTCGACTTGGGCGGACCCAAGTTTTTTTGGCCTTGCCTTGACGGCGGCGAGGGGCCATTCGCGGTCCCATCATTATTGCGAACGATATGCAGCTTGGGCGTTGGTGCGCAGGGCTGCATGAAGGAAAAGGTCTTGACAGACGTGACGATCGAAAAGCCGGTACTGGAACCCACCGGCGCGCTTTCCGTGGAAACCGTGCTGTCGGTGCGGCACTGGAACGAGCATCTGTTCAGCTTCCGTATCTCGCGGCCCGCCAGCTTCCGCTTCCGATCGGGCGAGTTCGTGATGATCGGCCTGAAGGGCGACAATGGAAAGCCGCTGCTGCGCGCCTATTCGGTTGCAAGCCCCAGTTGGGACGAAGAGATCGAGTTCCTGTCGATCAAGGTGCAGGACGGGCCGCTGACGTCGAAGCTTCAGCTGATCCAGCCCGGCGACCAGATCTACCTTGGTCGCAAGCCGACCGGCACCCTGGTGACTGACGCGCTGCTGCCGGGCAAGCGGCTGTTCATGCTGTCGACCGGTACGGGGCTGGCGCCGTTCCTCAGCTTGGCGCGCGACCCCGATGTGTATGAATTCTACGAGCAGGTCGTCGTCGTCCATTCGGTGCGCCGGGTAAGCGATCTCGCCTTCCGCGACGAGCAGGAGGGCAAATGGTCGGAAGACCCGCTAGTATCGGAACAGGCGCCCGCGCAGTTCCACTATGTGCCGACCGTGACGCGCGAGCCGTTCGAGGGTAACACGACGCGGATCGACACGCTGGTCGAAAGCGGCGCGCTGTTCGATGGCATTCCGGGCGCGGCGAAGTTCGATCCCGAAACCGACCGGATCATGATGTGCGGCAGCATGGAGATGATCAAGCAGTTTGCCGCCTATTTCGAAGGTGCAGGGTTCACCGAGGGTTCCAATGCGGCGCCGGGGCAGTTCGTGATCGAGCGGGCGTTCGTCGGATAAGCGCAGTCTTTGCGGGAATAGGAAAGGCCCGGGGGAGCGATCCTCCGGCCTTTTTTATTTGGTGCGTCATCCCAGCGGAGGCTGGGATCTCGGGCGGCGTCGCGCTTTCTCTCCTGAGACCTCAGCCTTCGCTGGGGTGACGGTGTTGCGGACGGGGTGACGGTATTGGGCTGGGGTGGACGTGGAGGTAGAAGCGGGCAGTTCAGCCCGCGCCTCGCTCCTTCACCCAGGCATCGACGTTGCTGGCCAGCACCGTCATCGGCACGCCGCCGCCCTTTACCACCATGTCGTTGAAGAGGCGGAAGTCGAATTTCGGGCCGAGCGCCTTTTGCGCCATGCCTCGCAGGCGGACGATTTCGCCATGGCCGACCTTGTAGCCGCAGGCCTGCCCCGGCCAGGCGCAGTAGCGATCGACTTCCGCCTGCACATCCTCGATCGTCGAACCGTTGGTGGTGGCGAACCACTGGATCGCCTGATCGCGGGTCCAGCGCTTGGCGTGAAGGCCGGTATCGACGACGAGGCGGCAGCAGCGATAGGCGATCGACTGGAGATAGCCGAGCCGCCCGGCGACATCGCCATCATAGGCGCCCAGCTCGTCGCCCAGCTGCTCGGCATAGAGCGCCCAGCCTTCGGAATAGGCGTTGAAGGCGAGCAGCGAGCGGATCAGCGGCAGTTTATAGGTATATTCGCCCTGCCAGATATGGCCGGGAATGCCCTCATGATAGCAGAGCGTCGGCAGCGCATAACGCGGCCAGATGCTCGTGTCGCGCAGGTTGATATAATAGTTGCCCGGCACGCTGCCGTCGATCGATCCCGCCCCGGCATAGGCGCCCGGCGCGCCCGCCTCGATCTCCACCGGCACGCGCTTGACGATGAGGTTGGCGGGGACCAGCGTGGCGAAGGCGCGGGGCAGGCGGGTGCGGATGTCGGCGAGGCGGCCGTCGATATAGCTGAGGATCTGCTGCCGCCCCTTGTCGTCATCGGGGAAGAGGTAGCGCGGGTCCTTGCCCATCGCGGTCATGCGCTCGCCGACGGTGCCTTTGGTCATGCCTAGCGACTTGAGCAGCGTATCGGCCTGAGACTGGAGCGCGGCGAGCTGGTCGAGGCCGAGTTGGTGGACTTCGTCGGGGGACATGGTGGTCGTGGTCCCGGCGGCGAGCG
>CAJYHD010000206.1 GCA_913773715.1 uncultured Sphingobium sp. | reverse complement strand
TGAAATACCTGGGGGCAGTATCGGTATCCGTGCGGCTGGCGATTGAAGATCCCTTTCCGCTTAGCATCGGCTCGATCGATGTTGGCGGGATGACCACAGTCGGCCATTCGCGTCCCTCTTTCCGCTTTCAGGAACTGTTCAATCGTTCCTCTCAGTGTATCGAGCGCTCCGGGACCAGTCGGCCTTACCGCTCATGCCCGCAATGCTCCGATCAGCGCATCGCGCGCCAAGGCAACGCGGGGGTGGCGCAAAGAGGATTTGGCCCAGACGAGATAGTATGCGTTGGTGGGTACGCGGACAGGCGCTGCAATTTCGACAAGGGTGCAGGCCGTCCGCTCGGCCCTGGTGAGATAGCCGGGTAGGACCGTCCAGCCCAATCCCGCGCATAGGCCAGAGCGCAGGACCCGCAGATCCGGTGCGGTCAGGGCCGGAAGCCGGGTGACCTCGATTTGGTTCGCCTCCAGCCAATTGCGTACCAGTGGCCGGTCGAGGTCATAAGCAAGATTGGGCACCGTATTGAGCGCTTCACTCAACGGCATGCGCGCAATCCGCTCGGCTATGGCGGGTGCGGCCACGGCGCGCAGGTCTTCCCTGCCGATCTCCTGATAGGCGATCTGCGTTCGATGAACACGAGCCTATCCCGACCCTAGCGAGGGTGACTTTTCAGCTCCGCTAACACATCCTGCGCCGGTATGCGGCCATCAGACGAGCGATCGAGCTGACGACGAGCTTGCCCGGAGAGCATTTCTAATGACACCGGTCCATTCCATCTGCGTACCAAGGACTATCGCCTAATTGAACTCGACCCGCTGGTTCTCAGCGTCAGGAATCCGCTATCGCGAAGCTCTGCCGACGAGGCGATGAAGGCCTATGGAGCGGGCATCGGCTCGCTCAGCCGGCGGCGAACCATTGGTGACATCGAACCGGTTGGAAGTTCACGACCTGTTCTCTATGATAAACCCATGGCGGCATCCACCTCAAAGACCGATCGGAAACACAGCTTTGCGTCCACTGGCGTGCCGGTCGGGCAGCGCCTGGCGATCGAGATTGCCAAGCCCAAGGACTGGGGTGCCTTTCAGCGCTATTGCGTCGTGCTGTTCCGCGAGGAACTGCGGGATCCGAACGCCAAGGAGTACGGGCGCAACGGGCAGGACCAGGGCGGGATCGACATCCTCGGCCACCGCGACTGCAACCCGGCGCATCCGGTCGGCATCCAGTGCCGCCTTGTCACCAAAAGTCTGAAGCACGCGAAGATACTCGCCGACTGCCGCGCGGCCGTGGCGCTCCCCTTCGGTGTTAAGGAGATCATCTTCGCTACCACCGCCCCCAACGATACGAAGGCTGAACAGGCGGCGAAGGCGGTCGAACGCGAACTGCGCGCGGAAGGGCACGAGGTGACCGTGCACCTGTACGGCTGGGACCAGCTCCAGCTGCTCATCGGATTACACGAGCCCGCCTACAATGCCTTCGTCCCGTCCTCGGTGGCGACCACGCTTCCGGTTCAGATCTCCGACGGCGGCACGATGAGCGTCGACGGCTTAATCGCCCACATGGCCGACGAGTTCTTGCGGCGCGGCATCGTCCCCACCCCGCCTGCGCCCACCGCGCCCGCCGGTCCGGGGAGCATCGGCAACGAGGATCCGGCGCTCCATGCCCGCATCGACCTGCTGCGCGACCTCGTGCGCGAAGGCCAAGGTGCGGTGGCCGAGAGGCGACTAGTGGCGCTGCGTGACGGACCCGAAGCAACCAACGCGCCTTGGGCGCGCTACCGGATCGAGACCAACATCGCTGCCGCGCTCATGGACCGGGGACGCGAGGTTGAAGCAGCCGAGGCCTACGAGCGCGCCCATCTGCTGCGGCCCGACGATCCCGACGCGCTGGCGAACCTCTCCCTCGCGCGGACCATCCAGGGCAGACCCGAGGAGGGCATGGAGATTGCCCGAGCTGTGCTCGCGCGTCCCGACAGGACCGAGTTCGCCGTCAGCGCCATGCTCCAGGCCGCGTCGCGCTCCGAGTGGCAGGGCAATCCCGAGACGCTCGTACCGGAAGGGTTGCGCGGCAACCGTACCGCCGAGATCGCCATCGCCGACTTCCTGCGCAAGCGATGGCTGCCGGGCTGGGAGACGCGCGTGCTAGCGCTCGAGGACGGCGACAGCGAGTTTGATGACGTCGCCCGACTGAAGGCGCTGGCCATCCTCTCAATCGCCGTCGATAGCAGGGTGCATGTGGTCGGCGGCCGCGACACCGTCAGCGACATCCAGGTCGATAAGGCGGCCACGTACATGCTCGCCTACGCGAGGCACTGTCTCGACGTCGCCTACGCTGACCGGCACGACCTCATGGCCCACGTCAGCAACGCGGCACTGCTGCTGCGGATGGCCAACCGGCGCGACGATGCCGAGGCGCTGCTGCGCGACGGTCTGAAGGCGATGCCCGGCGAGGACCAGTTGATGAGACTGCTCGCAATGACGCTTATCGATCGCGGCAGGCGCGACGAGGCGGTCGAGGTGCTGGAACCGGGCAGGGAACCCGAGACGCTCCTCATGAAGGTCCAATTCTCCCGCACCGGCACGCCCGCCGAACGGCTTGCGGCGCTCCAGGCGATGAAGGATCAGGGCGACGAACGTGTCTCAGGGATGCGGCGCAGGCTCGTCGCAGAGATGGCGATCGCGGCGAAGGACGAAGTCGCGCTTCGATCTGTCCTCGACGACATGCTCGCCCGCCCAGAGGACGTAGTTGCGGCCAAGTTGCTGGAGGTCCAGGCGTCGATTCAATCCGGCGCTGCACAGGAGGATACGCGCGAGCGCCTGATCGGCATCGCGAACGACCTTGGTGACGATCCCGAGCCGATCGATCGCATGCTCGTTGCCGAGGCCATGCTGGAGAACGGGATGGAAGCCCGTGCCGCTGACCTGATCGAGGGACTTGCCGACCTCGACAGCCCCCGCCCGGTCACTTTCATGTATCTGACCGCGCTCGCCGAGGCACGGCGCGATGGCGCATTCCGCGCCGGGCTGGCGCGCGCGGCGGCGGTGGTGCGCGAACACCCCGACATGCTCTGGCTCGACGCGCGTCACTCTTGGAATGTCGGCGACCTCGACCGCTGCCTCGTGGATCTCGATCGCATGCTGGAGATCCGGCCCGACCTGCCCAAGGCAATCCTGATGCGGATCGAGACGCTGCTCCGGCTAGGTCGCTCGAAAGCCGTGCTGGAGACGCTCGAAACTCCGATTGAGGACCTCCCCTGGGCCGGCGGACGCGATCCCTATCGCGTCGCCCGCCTCCTCCACCACTTCGGCCACCACGATCGGGCGGCGAGGTTCGCCTACCGCCTTTTCCTCCAGCAGCGAGACCGGCCGCGAGCATGGATGACGCTCACCTCCATGACGATCAGGGAGGGCTCCCAGGACACCGGCAGGCCGGCCAACTGGTTCCCGAACGCAGTCGGCACCGACGTCGCCATCGACATCGAATACGCAGATGGTTCGACCGCGTTCCTCGTTGTCGAACCTGACAAAGAGCTGCGCGCGCTAGATCACGCTTCATGGGAGCCCGAACATCCACTAGTGAAGGCCGCCTGGGGTCTTCGCGTCGACGACGAGTTCACAGCGCCCGACGGCAGATCGGCCCGGATCATCAAGCTACGCCACAAGATCGTAGCGCGCTTCCACTACGTCATCGCTAAGTACGAGGAGCGCTTCCCAGACGTGTTCGGGCTGAAGTCAATGACAGTCGATCCCGAAAGCCCCACCGGCCTAGACGAGGTCATCACGCAGCTGAAGGACCGGCGGGACTGGGTACTTGCCGAGCAGGAGCGCCACGTCATCAGCGGCATGCCCAT
This sequence comes from uncultured Sphingobium sp., assembly GCA_913773715.1. The sequence continues at coordinate 11,859 of CAJYHD010000206.1, read as the reverse complement.
CGACCTGCTCGCGACCCGCCTTCACATGGACACGATCGACGTCGCCGTGGGCCTCGCCGAGCAGGGCATTCCGCTTAAGGTAGCAGCCGGCACCGAATCTGAACGGGAGACCGCGCAGGCCGCGATCCGCGCGAACGGACGTAGCGGATGCGTGCTCGACCTCTTGTCCTTCTGGATGGCATGGCGGCTTGGCGTCCTTGGCGTTGTCGCGGAGATTTGCGGCCCCATCGCCGTGCCCCGCAGCGTCGTTGACCGTCTCGACGCCCGGCTCGACGCGCAGTCACTCATGGAGGACGGCAGCCACTCGTCGCTCTCCTACCTCGAGGACGGACGTATCCTCCACACCGAGACGCCCGCGGAGAGGATGAAGGAGTTGCGAGAGGACCTCTCGGCCGCCATCGCCTGGATCGGCGACAACGACGCCTCGCGTCCTCTGGTCATGGGCGACGACCTTCCGAATGCCTTCCGCGACCTAATCCAGTCGGGCCGCACCGACATGCTCGACGCCGTGGCCCTCGCGCTCACGAGTAGGAGCCTGCTCGTCTGCGATGATCTGGCGCTGCGCGGTATGTACGCTGCGGGCGGCGGCAAGCTGTCCGCTTGGCTACACGCGGTCCTGTCGGAGGCGAATGCCCGCGGCTTCATCACATCTGCCGACTTCACGCAGCACACCGTCGACATGATCCGCTCCGGCCAGACTCACCTTGGCATTTCCGGTGGCATGATTGCGCTGGGCATCGAGCAGGACTGCCTCCAGAGCGGTCGAATTGGCGAGCGCGCTAGGGCGCTGGCAGGCCGCCTCGGCGGGCGTGAAGCCGAGCCGCTGTCACACCTGAAGGCAGCATGCGAGGCGATCGGCCAGCTCTGGTCCACGAACAGCGTACAGCCCGTCCGCGAGCCGGCGACTGGGCTCATCCTCGAGCGCCTTATCGGTCAGCGTGACGACTGGCGGCGACTTATCGGGGTCGTGGAGAGCTTTGCCTCCAATATCCCCGGGCTGCAGGAATACGTTCGCGGGTGGGCGCGGGGCCACTTTCTTCCGGGCTACTGCTGACAGGAACGATCGTCATCGACGATCGGGAAGCGATTGCCGCGATCGTCGGTCAGTAGCCGTTCGCCAGCACCCAGTCGGCGACGCCATCTATCCTGGGGGAGCGGTTGATCGTCGCGCGGTTCGAAGATCCTGGCAAAGTTCCGCGCATCACGCTGCGCTCGCTCCTCGACGCCGTTGATCCCAACTACACGGCGGTGCGGTTCCACATGGCCAACATCGTCGAACGCACGTCGATCATGCGCTATCTCAAGGCAAGCTGGATGGGCATGCTGCGACGCCCGAGCCTCGCGGCGGCCGAGCTGCGCAATGCGCCTGCCACCCGCCAGGATCTCGATGACGTTCTGACGCTCGAGCTTGACCGCCAGGACGATACCCATGGCAGCAGGAACAACTGGCGTTCAGTATTCATTGCCGGCCTGCTGGATGATCCTATCCTTGACTGGCTGATCGCCGCTTTCCAGCGGCCAAACTATCAACCCGATGGCCCATTGCTCGACGGCATCGTCTAGCGACGCACATTGAGTGGATTTACCATTCCGGCAAAGGGGGACCGGTCCAGAGCGAGTGTGTTGTCGCGCACCAAATGGATGAACTGGCGCCAAACTTCGCCTATGCAGGAACTGCGGCCTGATCCAGGCGCCGCCGATGGGGGACGATTGAGCGACCAGAACGACATCATCGCAGCAGCGAATGCGGGCACGCTGCCAGAGCTTTTCGTCGAGCGGCTGCGCCGTCACCGTACCGACGAGCTCGGCAAGGCTTTCCGCGCGACCTTGGCCAAACTCCACAATGACGGCTCGATCGATGTGCTGGAACCCGCGCGGCAAATCGCGACATCACCGATCAACCAGCACGACTTCTTCACGGTGATGCACGTCTATAGCGAGTTGATCCCGGCGCTCGACGCCAGCGTCCCGGACATGCTCGCCGCCGTCAAAGCCCTGTCGACGCGCGCCGGCGAGGATCTCGCCTCGGGCATGGCCAATGGCGGCTATCGGACTTGGGCCGAACGGGGCAGCCGCGCTCGCGATACTTTCGAGACAATCAACCCCGAGGACGGTGACGACAGCGCCTATGTTTTCCTGGCGTTGCAGGCGCTGGCCAAGGCCGAGCCCGATGCGGCGCTCGACCGGGCGATCCTCTATGTCGGCGGCAATGCGGGGCCGGCGCGGTCGGCCGCGGCCAAGGCGATCGGCACTTTCGATCTTACCGATCCCGACCGCCGTACTCGCGCTACCAACGCGCTCGCCGCCCATGCAGCGAGCGCCGACGACAACAGCCTAGGCCATATCCTCGCGGCGATCTGCGAAATCGCTAAATCTCATCCCGACACCCACGCAAAGGCCGCGGCGCTAATCGACGCCAATATCGAACGCACCGGCGATCATGCGATCCACCAGCTATCGCTCGAACTGATGTTCCATGCCGACGAGCTACCGCCGGCAATCGTAAAGCCCCTGACCGCGATCATGCACCGCGTTCCGATCGGCAATCGCGGCACGATCCGCGACATTGGCGCGGCGGCGGGCAAGCTCGCCGACAAGAACCGCCTCGATGAAGCGCTGGCGCTGATCACGCCGTTGCTCTCACAGCATGAGGAGCTGACCTCCCTCGAGCCGCTCGGCAGCCTAAACTATCATCTGCTGCAGTTACCGCCCGACGAACTCGCTCAAACCATCATCATCTGGCTGCTGGCGTGCGACACCAACCTTGGCCGCGCTACCATGGCGCTGGTCAGCGACCATCATGGCGATGCGCCGCTTATCCTCGATTCTCGCTCCGCAGCCGCCCGCCTCGACGACCCCGCGCGGCTGCTGCTTGCCCACCGGGCGATCGGCTGGTTGTTCGTTCATCCGGTCACTGCCGCGTCGCTGGTGGTCGGCCTGCTCGACGGCGCCGGCGACGCTGCGCAGCGCACGATCGCCGAACTGCTGTTCGATGCCCTGCTGATCAACTTCTCGGGGTCGGTCGGAGACTGGATCGCTGAACAGGCCAAGGCTGCGGGTCATCCATCACAAGCCATTCTCAATGATCTCGTCACGCGGCTCGAAGCTTATATTGAGGGGCTGCGCAAGCCCGGCCGGATCAAGGAGCTGCGCCCGTCCGAACGCGAACGGCTGATCGAGAACCACCGCCAGCATGAATCGATGCGCCAAGCCTATAAGGCATCGGAGAAAACCTCGATCCTCGCGTCGCTCGCATCGCGGCAGGTGCTGCTCTACGGCACGCGCTCAATCAGCTATTTCAAGGGAATGGGCGGCAAGCAGCAGCGAAGCGAGATGAAGATGCACAGCTTCAGCCACAGCATCGAATCGCCGCGCCTCAATATCCTCGAGCCGTTCGACCTCGACTATATGCTGCGCGTGTTTCGCGCGATGAGAACAGCGCCATGAAACTCGTCATCCGGGAATATCTGGCGTCACTGAAGGAACGCGACGAACTCGACGCGGTTCTACCCGACCTACTGACTGAACTGGGCTTCACGGTCTATTCGCGGCCGGCGCGTGGCACGCGCCAATATGGCGTCGATGTCGCCGCGGTAGGCCCCGGTCAGGATGGCATCCGGCGCGTGCATCTGTTCTCGGTGAAGTCGGGCGACCTTGATCGCAACGAATGGAATACGGCGAGCCCTCAAAGTCTCAGACCGTCGCTCGACGAAATCCTCGATCATTATATCGCGAGCCGCATCCCGCCCGAATATGCGAGGCTCCCAGTCGCAATCTGCCTGACCTTCGGCGGTGCGATCGATGAGCAGGTCCGCGCCGAAGTGACGGGTTATATGACCCGCAACACCACGCCCAAGATCAGCTTCGAGGAGTGGAACGGCGATCGACTGGCGCAGGTCATTCTCGACGGCATCTTGCGCGAGGAGCTGCTACCCGCACTTCAGCGCAGTCATTTGCGCAAGGCCGTGGCGATGGTCGAGGAGCCCGACATCGCGCTCGACCATTTTCAGAGACTGCTGCGCGCCCTCGCCGACCAGCCCGGCACGACGCCCGCAGTCCGGCTCAGCCGGGCGCGGCTGATCAATATCTGTTTGTGGATCATGTTCGTCTGGGCGCGCGAGGCCGAGAATGTCGAGGCGCCGTACCGGGCCAGCGAACTGGCGTTGCTTGAGGTGTGGCAGCTGCTGAAGATCGACATCGCCAAGACCTCAAAGGCGGGCGAAGCCGCCAGTCTTGTGCTCAACGAGCTGGCCGAGCTCCATTTCACGATCTGGGACGCACTGTTCGAGGACAAGATCCTGCCAGCGGCCGAAATCCGTCACGCGATCTCGACCGCGGTCGAAAGCCACGCCGCGCTCGACATCAACCTCAAGCTGTTCGATCTCATCGGCCGGCTGGCGCTGCGCGGGCTGTGGCTGGTCTGGCAATTGTCGCCGGCGAGCGGCCCCATTGTTCTCACCAACGACTATCTCAACACGCTCCCCGCTCTCATCGGCGACTCCACCCGAGCGACTGTCAATAAGATCGACCGGCTGATCGAGGCGATGATGGCGATCGTCAGCAACAATCGCACCTTACTTTCGCCGATCGGCGACTGGCAGGCGATCGACATCGGTCTCGCCTTCACGTTGCTCGCCTGCCGTCCCGGCGCGCATGGCGCAATCGATCAATGGGCCGAGGAACTCGCAAAGCGCTCGATGTTCGCATTCAAAGCGCATGGCCTCTACCCAATCACCAGCAGCTCCTATTGGGATTTGGTCGATCATCCGTCCGAGCGCAACGACGAGTATCGCACCCAATCGACCGAAGGCAGCATCCTTTACCCGCTACTGGCAACCTGGTCGGCGGCCAGAGGCAAGCAGATGCTGTTCGACGAGATCGCAAAGTTCAGCAAGGACGCTCTTGCACATTGCACGTTCCAGACCTGGCTTCCCGACGAGGATAGCGAGGACAATCTTTATCTCAACCGCGACAGCCACGGGGCGGCGCTAGCCGGAATTCCAGTGACCGAGGGCACGCGCGACGCGCTCGACTTCATTCTCGCCGAGGCAACGACCAACAAACATTATGACCAGCTCACGGCGGTGAAGCTCGGCCATTGGCCGATCCTGCTGACCGCTTGCCGCGCACATCGCCTTCCGGTGCCACCGCAGGTCTGGCGCGATCTGCTGCCCCAGGTCAGCCGCCCAGCCGGGGGGGCGGCCCCGCCGCCAGATGATGGCACGCCTAAGCCATCAGACGCTGCGCCCGAAGATGCTCGCTAGACGCGATCACCCACTAGGGCGGTCCCGCCACACCTAACAGGGCTTCACCGATGCCGAACTGCGACGCGGATCTGGCGAACGATCGACCGGGGCGCTTCGCTGGCGGTCCGCTTTAAGCGATCCATCGGCAGCTTCGGTCAGGAGCAGACGTTCGCGGTAGCTAAACCAAACGTCCGGCTTTGGTCGACTCCTGCCGAGTCCGCGACCGACGTGTCCTGGGACGAAGCCGCCGTTCACGGATTCGACCGCGAACGTCACGTCTCGGCAAAAGCGGACGTTCAACTATTCTCGGGGCTCCGGACCTCACCCTATTTCGGTTTGAATCCGAAACGCACGCCCTCACCGAGCAGTCTGAGGAGACCATCCGCTTCCTCGCTCATGGGGTTTGGCAAAATGTCGATCCGCGTTGCACTCGAGGTAGCCGGATTAGCGACGTAGATCACGACATAACGCTGACCGGAGCGAGGCCGGGCCGCCTCCCGAGCGGCGCGAACCTCGGACTCTCCCATCTCGAACTGGCATCGATCACCCTGGCTGGATTTTACCTCGATGAGCCAGGTCCGCCGATCATGCTGCAGTTCGAAATCGTATCCGAGGTCGTCTGACCACGCTTTGCCCTTCTGCTGGGCACCGAAGCGCGAAACCCACGCCTTGTCGATATCTTGGGTCCGGAAACGGTCCTTTAGCCAGTGGTAGACAACGAGTTCTCCGAGCCGGCCGATCATATCTTTCTTGGCCTGCGGAGTTCGATCCGGCCCCGGCGGCACATCGCGCGGATTGCGGTTCTTCGGTGGCTTGTTTGTCCGCTTTTCGAGAAGGGCCAGCTCGGTCGGTGTCGTCAGCCGTGCCGACTTGACCTGCTTGGAGAGCCGAGCGGCGATCTCGGCGGATATTTCCGTCCAGTCCGCATGGTCGGGGTCGACATCGCGATCGTTGACGCGAACGGACCTAGCCTTGGCCGCTCGTTCCTCTGCCTCGCGCTGAGCTTCCTTTGCTGCTGCGTCGATTGCATCGGCGCCAAGACCCAGCGCGTCGCGATCGAGCGTGGGCTCCATGCCATCGGGCCAGAGACCGAGCTTGACGCACCAGGTAATCAGGGCTGGCTCGTCTATCGGCTTGAAGTCGACCGCACCGGCCGCGTCTAGCTTTGCGCGAACATGCTGCTCGGTTGTCTTGGCCTCACGCCAGTGGTCGGGAATGCTCGAAGCTGGCCCCTTCCACCAGGCCCGCACGATCGGCGTTGCGGCGGCGGCGAAGCGGCCGATCGCCGGCAGGTTAGCCGATCTTGCGTCGGCAAGATCGGGCAAGCCGTGCGGGTTTGTGCCGAGCGCTGGAGCGCCTGCACTTTCCAACCATCGCGCAACGTACTCCTCCAACACGGCTTCCGGCACGAAATGATAGAGCGTGAGCCAGGCCGGATCCGGCTTCATGGATCGCAGCGCATCGCGCCGCTGCGCATAGTCTGGGGCGGGCGTGAGAGTTTCGAGCGTTGGCGCTGCCGCGTTTCGAAGCGCCTCCAAGATGGAGGTCTCATGGTCGACGATGTGATTCAGGAGCTGTGAGGCGTGGACCGTGGGATAGGTCAGCGGCTCACTTCCTGTCGCTGCAAGGCTCTCGTTGAAACGCGCAAATTCGAGGTCGAGAAGCTCCCAGAACTGTGCAGCGGATTGAGCTTGCCGGCATGCTTTGAGAACTGCGTCCGCATCCGTTGAGGCGGCAGCGATCAGGGGCATCAACTCAGCGAGGAGGCGAGCGGGGTCTGCGCCATGCTCGATCTCGAGCCGGTCGCAGTCGTTCAGAGCTTCCGGTCCCGACCCGTAGTGGATCGCCGCGCGGATCCACGGCATCCGAAGGTCGACGCGTTCGCCGACCAGATGCTGTACAGAGGCCACCGAACCATCTTCGAGCTGAAGGGTGCGGCCGAGCCGTGAGATCACATCCTCGTCGAGGCCGAGTTTATCGATCGCTTCGCCGGCAGCGGCAAGTTCGTGGGCGAGAAGACGCATGCCATTGGCGACCGGCGAAAGGTCGATCGCCTCGCAGATCGCGGGCAGGCAGAGTTGGAGCCCGTTCCAGGAGAGCGGATCCCCAACCCGGGTCACGACAAGGGTCGGCCGATCCGAGCGTCGGAACACATAGGCGGGGCGATCACCAGGGGCCGTGATCCGCTGCTCGTTGATTTCGAAGGCGACGTCTTCGGCGGTTACGAGGGCGATATTGCTGAGGCGCTCGAGCACGAGCCCGCGATCTGAAGGGAGCTGGCCGGCGTCGGTGCCCCTTAACCCCTCCATCGCGACCGCCAGCATCACGCGAAGCCAGGGGCATTGGTCGAGCGCTGTTGCGTTGGTCTCAACGTCGTCGAGCGCCACGTCGTCGATTTTAACGTCGTAGCGCATCGTCGACAGGCGGCACAGCTTCTTGCCGAACAGAGCTTCCGCTGCTGCGCCTACCCGCCCGCGATCGGCACCCTTGATGTCGAGAAGGAGACCGTCGATCGACGCGACAAGGCTGGGGGCAAGATCGTCGTCGCTATCGCGGACATAGAGGGGCGCGGTCTCCTTTGCCGGGATCGTGAAGGCGAGATCGGCGCGACGACGGACCAGAATCGGCATGTCGTTGGCCGCCTTGCCGGTCGCCTGCGGGTCCGCTGCGTGCTTATCGGCGATAACCTTCCAAGTCGCGTTGTAGAGGTTGGCGAGCTGCTGCTCATAGTGCGGGCGAACCGTTCCAGCGGCATATTGGGATGCCAGGAAACGGGCTTGGTCGAGAGCAATCGCCGGATCATTCAGGAGGCGGAGTCGACCGTAGACGCGTAACTTCTTGAGCGCGTCCGGCTGCCGGCGATCAATGATCCTGCCGATCGCTACGGCCACTTGGCGAAGATAGAAGGGAAAGCGCTCGTTGCTGGAGACCCAGACGTCCGAAGGGCGGTAGAATCGGCGAACCGGCCCCTCAGATGACGGATCGTCGGCGGGCAGCCATGCGCTGCTGCGAATGAAGGCACCTGCCGGCGTTGACCATGGATATTGGTCGTTCGAGTAATGCTCGTGGCGAAGGTCACCCCGGAGCAGCTCCTTTCCGGCACCTGCGAGCCACTCGATCACCAGACCGGCGTAAATCTCGCGGCAGTCGTCGGAGAATCGTTCGTGGTCGCTTTGGCCGGGCAAGTGCCACAGCGGATTGGCGAACTTGTAGTTCGTGGAATAGCCGTGGCTCAGGCTTTCCTTGTTGAAGGTGCTGACGTCCCGCTTCCAATCGGCGATCGCGGCGTCGCTAAGGCCCAGCTTCTTGGCGAAGCCGAAGCTGGTCACCTCGAAGGACCGGGTCAGGGGCATGGTGGGCAAGGGCAGCGCTCGAAGGCCGCGCCCGACACCCAGTCCGCGCAGAAACTCCGCCCACAGCGTCGCCTGGCCCTTGAAAGCGCGGTGCGTCGTGGGCGCGAGGAGACGCTTTCGATAACCGGCGAAATCGGCAACATCGGGAGGGGCGGCGCTGAAGAGCGTATTCAGCCGCCGGCCGAGAAGTTCATCGGGCCAGGTTTCCGAGAAGACCGCTTCCGTCGCGTGGATCATCCCATCCGCCGTGGGAACGAGCAGGCGATACGAGGAATCGACCTTGATCGACCTCGTGGCCTGCGCGCGGCGCCAGATCGCAAATGCCCAGCGGAGACCGGCCAGAGACTCCTCGACCGAGGCGCCGGCGTTGACCACCTGGGAGATGCGGGTGAGGACCGTTTCGCCGTCATACGCCGAGACTTGGCCGCGCTCGAGGAACTCGCGCGCGGCGCGCAGCTCACCATGCCAGGGGAGCGTGTTCGCCGCGAAAGCAAAATGGGCGGCCAGCGGCGCCGGCACGCGAAGCTGCTCGAGAGGCGTGTCGGCATTCTCGCCAGACGGTCGGGTCGCAGGCGGAAAAAAGAGCGAGGGTTCGATCTGCTCACCCTTGCGCCGCCGACGCCGGCCACGCGAGATCTCGCCGTCGGTCTGAACGTCGCTGCGGCCGGCACGAACCGTACCGTCGTCGCAGAGGATGACCGGCAAGCCCGCGAGCGTCTCCGGCCCCTCTTTCATGAAGGAGGGCAGATCTCGATAGAAGGCAGTCCATTGGCTCGTCGCGGGCCGCTTTCCAGCCCGCAGGGTGCCGGCGACCTCCGCTGCAATCCGCGCGCACTCGATGGGTGCCAGCCGATCGCGGAAGAGACTAGGTGCGTGCTGCCGAAGGAAAGGCGTCAGCCGGCCGATGCGCTCGGGCTTGAGCTCGGGCAGAAGGGGCGCGATCGGCGGAGAGATAACCGCACCGTGTCTCGCGACCGCTGAGAGATCGAAGGTTGGCGATGCCTCGAAGGTGGCACGCACCTCTTTGGGACGACGCCAACCAACCGAGAGCAAACCGCCAAGCGTGACAGCACATGGGATCACCGGCGCGGAGCTGAACTCCTGGTTGCCGAGGCGCGCAATCTCCGCGGCCGAGAGAGCGGACAGATCTAGCCGTTCGGCTGGGGTCTTCGCTGCGGTGAGGCTGGATGGGTTGGTCCAGACGAGGAGATCGACCAATGCTTTCGCTCGAGCAATGGCCGTGAGGGCGGGATGGCCGCGGCCGCCGTCGCGGTCCGCCAGCCAACGCACGCTCGCGGCGGCGAGCGTGACCGCCTGGGTGAGGAGCAGACGGTTGAGCGCCACGCCGGCATCGAGGGCCTTGCGGTTCGAAGACGGGAAGAAGCTGCCGTGAAGGTGGCCCTGGAAGGGGGCGGTGGCGCCCTCCCCCATCGGCAGGAACGTGTAGAGGCGAGGCGACGCGATCTCGTGATCGAGGGGCACGGCGAGACCGACCTCTCCAACCCCTGACCAGTCCTTCCAACTGCTGTGGAGCTGCTTTGCTTTGACGCCGTCATCGACGGCCTGCCGCATGAGTGCCTCGGGGGCATAGTCGCGGACGAGGAGCCAGTGGGCGCCGCTCAGCGTGACGACCGATGCTGCGATCGGCGCCGACGCAACTGGCTCTTCATGCCGCTCTAGCGTGAAAGCCGTAGAGGTCTCACCAGCTTCATTCCGAACTCTGGCGTCGAGTTTCTCCAGACGATCAAGGAAGAGGAACAAAGGAGCTGAATCATCGTCCAACGCCGCGACCTCGTCCCGCGCCGTCTGCAGCGAATTTGAATCCCGAAGCGGGAGCCGAATAACGGACGAAAAGCCGCGCGCGGCATAATCGGCGATGATCGCCGGCTGTGTGCCGAGGGCGATCGGCAGAAAGAACATCGGCAGGTCGGACTGCGCGAAGGCGAGGACGGTTGGATGGTCGATCCGGGAGCTCAAATCTTCGGACCGGGCGAAGGTGAAGCAATATCCCTCGAACGTGGTTGCACCGCGCGCATCGGCTGCCTGCGAGTAGATTTCGGGCGCGTCGCAGACATGACTTACGCTGCGGAAGCCGAGCCCCTTGTTGCCGATCGATTCACCGGGCGGCTTGGTAGACATGCCGATGCGCGAAAGCGCGACCACGTTGTCGTTGGTGAACGGCTTTCCGAAATTCGCGACATAGAGCGTGCCGAAATCGCCCTCGTCCTCGACCAGGAGCACCTCGATCTGGCCATCATGCCGGCCGCGCTCATGGACGTCGTTGGCGTTCTGGACCAGCTCGATCAGGAACCGACCGTGATAATCGGCTGCCGTGTGTTCAGCGACGCTCTTATTCTGGGCGTAGACATCGTCGAGGTAGCCGCCGGCGGCAACGTTAATCGTCCCGGCAAACGCCTGCAGCTTCCCGTCCGCAATGCGATCGATCTGATCGGCGGGCGACAAAGCCTCGGCTGGCTGCGCCGATGCGTCGGGAGATGTAAGATCAACAGCGCTGGCCAAGCCGCCCCCAAGTCATATTGCCCTTTCAACTGCTAACCTAACGCAATTCTCGGGGATAGCATTGGATGATGCTGGGACGCGTTTGTCGAAGCTTGGCCACACACGTTGGGCGGCGGTTGGGATGACCAGTTTCAGCATTAGTAGGCGTTCAAATATCGGTCCCGGAAAGGCTCGATTTGGTCGACAGGCGACGCCAGCTCATGGGACATACCTGCCGGTCGCCACCGTCAAAGGGAACGTCTGGTTACGCCAGAACAGGTCTTTCGTGACCGTAGATAGGCTCAGATCTGGGGTCTCGCCAAACTTGGAGGCTGATTACAGAACGAGAAAATTGGCTGTAAAGCGTGATCGGTCGGTGCCCATCACGCCCCGGTAAGCGTTATATTGCTTAGTGTTCACAATCGATTTATGCTGGAGATGGCAGATTTCAATTTCGACCTCTATCTGCGCCAAGATACAGACAAAACCTTCATGGCAAGCCTACCACCGCAGCTACATACATCGCTCACTGAGCCCTTCGACCTGGCGCCCCCGGTCTCACGCCCGGCAAAGAATGAGCCATACGATAGCTGTTGGTGCGGTTCGGGGAAGAAATTTAAGTTCTGCCATTACGCACGCGAGCGCATGAAGCCTTTCAATTACCATCATTTATATGATCGCTATGACAAGGAGCTGGAACGTCGCTACTGCTCCCATGCGAATGTGAATTATCAGCCCTGCGACGGCAAAATTGTCAATGC
>CAJYHD010000205.1 GCA_913773715.1 uncultured Sphingobium sp. | reverse complement strand
GATCTCGCGGGCGAGGCTGCGGGCCGCGCCGTCGACCCGATCGAGCAGATCAAGCGCCGGTATGAGGGCGCCAATGGGCTGCTCGAGCAGGCCAAAAAACAGGCGACGGCCGAAGAGGTTACCAATGGCGTTCTGACGCGCCGCCTTGTGCTGCTTCGTCAGCAGCAGAAAGAAGAGACGGAGGCTGCACAGAAGCGGCTCCGCGATGCGCGCGCCACGCCAAATAACAATCAGATCGGCCGGAGCATTGATGTCGCCGAGGCCACCCGCATTGCCGCCAGCATCGGCGGCCGGGTGACCAGCGGGCTTCGCTCGACCGAGCGGCAAGCGCAGCTGTATGCCGACAAGCTGGCCGGGCGCCATGCCGGTCCGGTCGCGAAGCCCGGCACTAGTGACCATGAGCGTGGCCAAGCGATCGATATCGCCTATGGTCCCGGCATCTCGGTTTCGTCGATCCGCAAGGCCTTCGCCAAGGAAGGCGTGGCGATCCGGCAGCTGCTCGATGAAAAGGAGCAGCGGGTCTATCACGTCGCGTTCGGGCCGAAGGGCAAGTCGCAGGAGACCATCAACCGGCAGGCCGAGGCGGCCGAGCAGAAGCGCGCCCGCGATGCGGAGGCCTATGCTCAGCTGAAACTGCGGGCCGACGAGGAAGCGGTGCAGCTGCGCCGGTCGCAGGTCGTCGATATCGCGGCGGCGGCTGACCTTGATGCCCAGGCCGTCGAGATCGAGCGCCAGCGCCTCGCCAGCGCGGCAGACGCTGGGGTCACGCAAAAGCGGTGGAGCCAGGCGCAGGCCGATGCCCTGAAGGCGGTCTATGCGTCCAATGCTGCTGCGAAGACGACCGCGATCCGTGACGCCGAGGCCCAGCGCCTGCTCGACCAGCAGCTGGGCGCCGAGCGCGACCAGTTGCAGAACGCTAGCGCCCTGCTCCAGATACAGGGCGACCTCGCGACCACCAACGCCGAGCGCAAGCGGATCGCGCTCGAACTGCTCGCCAACGATGAGAAATTGCAGCGTGCACAGGCCGTGCGGCTGATCGGGTCTACCAATCCGGACGATTGGGCCCGCGGGGAGAGCATGCTCCGGCAGATCGACGCCGAGCGGCCGGGCAAGACGGAGCAGATCAACCGCCAGTTCGCCAACCCGCTGGAGACCTATCGCCGCCAGCTTCAGCAGGCGACCGGGGACATGGACACAGCCCTTCAGGGGGTCGCGGTGCGTGGTTTTCAGTCGCTGGAGGATGGGCTGGTCGGGCTGATCGACGGGACGGAGAATGTCGCGGGCGCCTTCAAGCGCATGGCCGCATCCATCCTCGCCGACCTGGCGCGGATTGCGATCCAGAAGGCGATCCTGTCGGCGCTCCCCGGCGTCGGCAAATTCTTGGGGTTTGCGGAAGGTGGCGAGGTCAAGGGGCATGCCACGGGCGGCCTGATCACTGGCCCCGGCACCGGCACCTCTGACGATATCCTGTCCTGGCTGTCGAACGGCGAGTTCGTCATGACGGCTGCGGCCACGCGCCGCTATCTGCCGATGCTGAAGGCCATGAACGACAATAAGCTGCCCGCTTTCGCGAATGGCGGGCCAGTCGGCAATGTCGTCGCGCTGCCCAGCGTCAATGGCGCCTATCGCGATGTCGCGGCGGCGCGGCAGCAGCGCATGGCCGTCGATGTCCATGCCAAGGTCGAGGCGTCGCCCGAATTCGATGTCCGCATGCAGAGTGTCGCCACACGGACCGTTGGTGCGGCGGCAGAGCCAATCATGGCCGGGTCAGAAGCGCGGACGATTCGCCGTCTCCAGCGGGCCGATCTGCCGGGGGGTGCCGGATGAGCTTGATCGTCATGCCCGGCCAGCCGGTCGCCTCGAGCATCGATTGGACGATTGATCAGCCCGCCCAGGTCAACCGCAGCGAGTTCACCGGTAAGCGGCGGGTCACGCTGCTGACGGCAGCGCCGCGCTGGTATGCCACCGTCAGTCTGCCGCCTATTCTGGGAGAGGACGCAGCGTTGGCTTGGCGGGCGTTCGTCGTCGACTGCGACGGCATCGCCAACCGGTTCAAGGTGATCGCGTGCGAGCGCGACCAGGTTGCCGATAATCCGGTGGTCGTCGTCGACGGCACCGGCCAGGGCGGCCGGACGCTGCGGGTGCGCGGGTGGGGATCGGCCGGGACGAAGCTGCGGCGCGGGCATTTCGTCACGGTCAATGAGCAGCTGCTATCGGTGCAGGCCGATGTCGTGGTGGGTGCCGATGGGCGCGCCAGCATCGCGGTGAAGCCCTACATCCGCATTGCCACGACCGATGGCGCGCCCGTGGAGGTCAAGCGCCCCTATGCGGTGATGGCGATGAGCGATCCGAAGAACGGCTGGAAGGTCGGGATCGGTCAGAATTACGGCGTCAGCTTCAATTGCGAGGAGGCGTTCTGATGGACAGTCGCCCCGATGATCTCGCCCAGGCCGCGCTCGGCACAGATATCCGGCGTCCGGTAACGTTCTGCTTTCTCGACTTCGCCGACGAGCCGGTCCGCGTGACCAACGCCCCCTATGATTTCACCTTTTCGGGGACCGGCGACACCGATCTCGACGGCCACACGTTCACGGCGGTAGATCCGCGCGTCGTGACCGTCGGCCCGGTGAAGGCCAGGGAGGGTGGATCGGATACGCTGACCCTCACCCTGTCCGGGCTCGCGGGTGTCGACGATGAGACGATGAACCAGCTCGGCGCGCGGGCCAACTTCAGCGGTCGCGATTGCCGCCTGTGGCGCGCGATGCTCAACCCCAATGACCTGACCCAGATCGGTGCGCTCTGGTCCTACTTCACAGGCTATATGTCGGTGCCCGTCGTCGTCGGCGACCGGACCAGCCAGACCATCAATCTGGACGTCGAGACCTATCTGGCGTTCTTCGGCCAGGCGACCGGCCGCACGTATCTCGATCAGGCGGCCTTTGATCCCGGTGACCGTTCGGCGGACCTGTCCGTCGCCATCGCCAATGGGGCGGCGAGGACGAAATGATGCAGCGCCTCCCCGATTGGGAAACCCGTCTTGCCGACTATCTGGAGCCGCTTCGGCTGCGTCCGTTCGCCTGGGGCGATCACGACTGCTGCACATTCGCGGCGGGCGCGGTGGCGGCGATTACCGGTATCGACCCTATGCCAGAATTCCGCGGTCGGTACTCAACGGCGATAGGCTCCGCCCGCGCGCTGCGTCGGTTCGGCGCAGGCGACCTGCCGAGTACGATGGACGCGAAATTCGATACCATCCCCGCTCCGCTGGCCCAGCGCGGCGACATAGTCATGTCATCGGGTCTGCTCGGCGTCTGTATGGGCCCATACCTCGCCGCTGTCGGCAGCGAGGGGGCTCGCGAGGGGCTGATCAAGATAGAGCGCCGCGCATGGGTCGAGCCGTGCGCGTGGCGGGTTGGATTTTAGTTCGTCGGGTGCTGGGAGCAGTCGAGCGTGCCAGTCAGCCGTAAACCTTGCCAGAAACCGTCCTTCATGGCGCAGCCCGTTGCGGCTTTAACAGCTTTCCTCATTGCCGCGCCGACCTCGGGTGTCTGTACGACAATCAGTGACTTCTTGAAAACTGACACGGTGCTGCCCCGAATATTCACCCGGTAGGTCTGCCCGTCGATTTCCGTTTTATGATTGCCCTGCAGGCTGGCCAGCAAACTGGCTGCCTGCACCATAGCAGCAAATACCACCATCAAGCCCTCGCCTCACCCGTCAGCCTGATCGCTGAGCGCCGGGGATCATGCGCACGTCATTCGGAGAAGTCATGGCAAAAGCGCTAAAAATTGCCGCAATCGGCCTCGCTGTTGCCGGGCTTGCGATTACGGGTGTTGGCATCGGCGCGGGTCTATCACTGGCGACTGCCACAACCTTTGGCGTTGCGGGCATCTCGGCGAGTGCCCTTTTTGTTGCGTCTGGCGCGCTGTCACTTGCTGCCGGCGCACTCCAGAAAACGCCGTCCATCCCATCCTCACAAGAGGATCGCCTAACCGCTACGATCAACCCGCGCGCGCCGCGTGCGACGGTCTACGGCCAGACCGCGATGGCGACGGACGTTCGCTATGAGGAATGGTCGGGGACGGATCAGGATTATTGCGACTGGATCATCGCGCTCGCCAGCCACCGAATCGACGGGGTCGAGGAGATCTGGCTGAACACCGAATTGGCGTGGAGCGCGTCGCGCGGCGTGACGGCGAAATTCGCGGGCTATTTCTCGGTGCCGAACATCGTGTTGGAGGGATCGCCCGCCAATGCGTTCACCTTCGCCAGCGGCAAATGGAATGGACGCCTGACCGGCTGCGCCTATCTGCGGGCGCGGTTCAAGGTGACAGGCAACGGAAAGAAGGCGACCAGCCCCTTTTCCAGCGGCGTGCCCACCCGCATCACTATCATCGGGCGGGGCATGCGACTGTACGACCCACGCCGGGATAGCACGGTGCCGGGCGGCAATGGCCCGATGCGCGCGGATGACCAGTCGACTTGGCGCTATACGGCTGACGATGGCGCCGTGATCGGTGAGAACCTCGCGCTTCACGCACTGGCCGACACGCTGGGCTGGCGCATCCGCAACCCGTCGACCGGCGAAATGAAGCTAGCCGTCGGGTCGGGCGTTCCAGCGCGCCGGTTGAACCTCGCCTCGTGGATCGAGGCTGCCAATCTGGCGGATGAGGCCGTGAACCGGTCGGCGGGCGGCACCGAGCCGCGTTATCACGGCGCGGTCGTGCTGTCGGAGGCGATGGCGCCAAAAGATCGGCTCGATACCATCTGCGTCGCCTGCAACGGTCGGTTCCGGGACACGGGCGGCAAGCTGTCATTCGCCATCTCGCATAATGACCTCGCCACGGCAGCGCTGGACGATGGCCTGCTCGATGATGACGTGGTCGGGCCGTTCACCTGGAACCCGGATGCTGCGCTCGACGCAGTGCCGAACGTGGTGCGCGGCAAGTATGTCGATGCCACCACCGCCTCGCTGTACCAGATGCTCGACTATCCCGACGTGCGGCTGCCCAGCCTCGACGGTCAGGATCGCGAGTTTACGCTCGACTTGGCGGCGGTGGAGAGCCCCAGCCAAGCGCAGCGGATTGCTAAGCAGGTGCTCCAGCGCAAGCAGTATCAGCGCGAATTTACCGCGCCGTTCGATATCCGCGCATGGAAATACGGCGTCGGCGATATCCTGCCGTTCACCTTCGCGCCGCTGAGTTTCGAGCGGAAGCTGTTTCGGGTGAAAGAGCAGGAGATCGGCCAGGGCGGCGTCTGCAACATGACGCTGACCGTCGAGAGCCCAGACATCTACGCCTGGGACCGGGACGACGCCGCGCCGGTGCAGCCCGCCGAGGCCAACGCCTATGACGCCAGCAAGAACCCGCTGATTCTTGCCATCGATGATGCAGCGACCACCGCTCATTGGAGCGCAGTTGCCGACGACGATGGAAAGCGGCCGGATGACAATGCGACCAACAGTGGGGACCCCGGTTCGCCTTTCGGCCCTGGGACCGTCGCCGAGGCAATCGCCCAGCTTGACCGGATCGAGCCGATCACGACCGATGTATCGGCGATCAAGGAGCAGCAGGTCGGGCACGCCGCGGAATTGGCGGCCTTGGACGATGCCCGCATTGATTTGGAGACGATCCAGCGTCAGGCCGAGCGGGACGCGGGCAAGTTAAGTGAAGCGACGCTTCGGCTGCTGACGGAATCGGCGCGCACGCGCGAAGTGCTTCGCGATGCTGGTATCGTCGTCGATCCGGTGACGGGTGTCGTCCGCATCTATGCGGTCGATCAGGTGGCCGAGCGGACCAATCGCGTTGAGGTGGGGCTCGACGCGGTGCGTGGCACCATCTCGCTGAAGGCCGACTCGAATTGGGTCGAAGAGCGGATCGCCTTGGCTGTGCTTAATCCTGCGCAAGCCGCTGAGCTTGAGCCGATAATCGCGCGGCTGACCAAAGCGGAAGTCGAGGTCGACGGCCTGAAAGGCACGATCGTCTCGAAGGCTGATGCGATCGAGCTGACTAAGGTCGGCGGCCGCGTGACGACCGCCCAGCAGGACATCGATGCGCTCAAGGGGTCGATCGCGCTCAAGCTGGATAAGACGACGTTCGACGGGCTGAGCGCCACCGTCCAGTCACTTGAGCAAAAGTTGGATACGGTCGGCGATACGACCAGCTATTCGCTCAATATCCGACAGGCGAGGCTAGTCGCTGACGATGCAGCCACTGCCGCATTGCGCGGCCTGCTGGCGGGTGACGATGCCAACAGACGGCAGATCGTTCAGGCCGCCCAGGCACGTCAGGACATCTTCACCCGCCTCGACGGTGACAAGCTGACGGAAGCACAAGCGCGCTTGGCGCTGACGGCCGAAATCGGTGCAGTGCGATCAATGGCGGTCAGCGAGACGACGGCACGCATCACTGCCGTCGATGCCGTGGCGCGCGACGTGCGGGCCTTGGGCGTGACGACCGATAAGCAGGCCGCGGCGATCGGCGAGGTCAATGAAGCGGTCATTGACGCAAAGGGTGGCCTCGCGCGCAATGCCATGACCATCCGGCAGGTGGTGGGACGGGCTGACACGGCCGATGAAGCGATCCTGCGCGCGCTTATCAACGGCGACGACGCAAGCCGGGCGCGGCAGGCCCAAATCGTGCAGATTCAGACCGAATTTTCGACGACGCTGAATGCCAATGAGTCGGCCAGCGCGTTCGCCCGACAGGCGTTGCTGGCGCGGATGAACGCAGCTGAGGCGGCAATTGTCGACGTGCAGCGTGTACTGGCTGACAATATTCAGTCGCTTGTCGAGCGTGTCCGCGCTTCGGAGGCAGCTTGGCGCGATCCGGAGACTGGGCTTGTGGCGACACGGGCGCGGCTGGCGCTGGAAGAAAATTTGAGCGCCACTCGGTCGCAGGCCAATGCGAAGGCCATCGAGACGCTCAGTTCGACGATCTACGACCCGGCCACTGGGCTGCCTGCTGCCTTCTCGACCATCGGTAGCGTGCGGGAAACGGCTGCGAACGCTAACTTGGCGACGTCCAAGGCGATCGACCAGGTGCGAGCCGTCATCGACGGCGTGGGCTCTGTCGGACTTCAGCAGGCCTTCGAGGCAGTCGTCGACCGGCTGGGGAAAATTGAAGGCACGATCACGTGGCAGATCGATGTGAATGGCAACGTGACCGGTTTGAAGCTGATAGGCGGCGGCCAAGGGCCGGGATCGCTCAATCTGATCAACACCGACCTCAAAATGGGTACCGGGCGCGTCGTATATAATACCGGCACCTATATGAAGGTGCAGGGCGTCGGCTTCGGCGCGGCAAAAGACCTCATCGAATGGTATGGCCCGACGATGGCGATTAGCCAGTGCAGCCGGGCCAATGCGTTGGAATATCGCACCACGACCGGTGATGCCTATTATGGCGGGTCGCTGTCGGTCGGCACCCTTCGGAACGGCAATCAGTCCAGCAGCCTCGCAGTTGATGCCATCGCCGATATGCCCAGCTTCGGGTCGAACGGCAAGCCGGTCCGCTACATCGCCAGCTGGTCCTATTATCGAGAGACGACCCGCACCTATTCGGCCGACAATGCCGGGTTGCAGGCCTTCAATCAGGATGTCGCGTCCTACAACGCGACGTCCGACGACGGCGGGTTCACCTATTTTGGCAGCAAGAATGTCGAGCAGCCATCGTCCTCGATCACCCTCAGCCGCAGCTTTGGGCAAGCCTATGAACAGCTTCAGCAGCGCAGTTTCACGACCCAGCAGCAGACCTTCGCCGGTCTGAAGCCGGTCGTCGGCGCCGGAGAGCCTGGCAACGCGACCTTCACTGCATCCATCGGGGGCGGCTTCACCGTGCTCGATCCCACTCAGTCCACCGCCAACCGCACGCTCCGCCTCGCTTTGTCGCGGGGCTTCACCCTTCCCGACGGCGTGATCCAGCGCCTGTCGATCGTCGCCATCGAGGAGTAAACATCATGTCTTGGTATCGTGCAGGCTCCGTCACCGTCACGAACGGCTCGAATATCGTCACGGGTGCCGGGACGGATTTCGTTGCCAATGCCTCGATCGGTGAAGCCTTCATCGGACCGGATGGGCGCAGCTATGAGATCGGTCAGATCGTCTCGGCGACCGATCTCCGCCTGACGACGACCTATCAGGCGGCCACGGGTGGAGGCCAGACCTATGCGATCCAGCCGACCCAGAGCTTTGCCCGTGATCTGGCACTAGCGGCAGCCGCCTTGCTCGCCACGTTCGCCGAGGTGCGTGATAATGCCGGAAAAGGCCTTTTCCCGGCGGGTGTGGTGGCCACGCCGGGCGTCCGCTTCCAGGCCGATCAGGACACAGGTCTGTATCTGAGCAGCCCCAATGTCCTGGGCATCGCCGCGGGCGGCGTGTCGGCGGCCACCTTCCTGCCGACCCGCGCCGATTTTACGGGCCACATCAAGCTGGTCGCTCGCAAGGCTATCGGTTTCGAGCCGGATACCCAGACCTGGTCTTTCGCGGGTGGGCCGGCTGCCCTCTATGGCATGACGGTCGGGGTGGACATCGGAGCGGGCGGTCCCGCCACGATCATCGCCGGGTATGGCGGCGTCATCTTCGGCACGGCCGGTGTCGAAAAGGGGCGTATCGATCAGGCCGGTAATCTGCTGATCGGCGCGGCATCCGGGACCAGTCACGTCATCGGCGGCGGGGGATCGGTCGGTGACCAGATTCTCCAGCTGAGCCCCGCCTTCAACCCGGCGTTCGCGACTGCACGGTTCTTCCTGGGTGACAATCGCCCCATTTCCAGCGCGCTCAGCTGCATGAAGCTGGACGCGAATGCCTCGACCGGTCGGTCGCTCAATGCCGCTGGCACTGTCAATGTCAGCGGCGCCGACTATGCCGAATATATGGTCAAGGCACAGGGCTGCGGCATCATTGCCAAGGGCGATGTCTGTGGAGTCGATCGCGACGGCTTGCTGACTCGGATCTGGGGTGACGCGATAAGCTTCGTGGTGAAGTCCACCGACCCTTCGCTGGTGGGCGGGGACACCTGGGCCGCCCATCTGGCCGAGCGCCCCGGGGCGCCGGGCTTGGAGCCGGAGTCGCCTATCCTCCCCGCCCCGCCCGCCGAGGATGCCGATGAAGCGCTTCGTGAAGCGTATCGCGACGATCTGGCGGAATACCCGGTCCGGATCGCCGCACAGCAAGCGGCTCATGCGGCATGGGCCAGCGCAAAAGCGCGGTATGAAGCCGATCTTCCGGTATGGGAGGCGGACCTTGAAGCGGCACGACAGCGTGTCGACCGCATCGCCTTCTGCGGTCAGGTGCCCTGCAATGTCACCGGCGATTTCGACGTCGGCGATTACATCGTCGCCGTGGCCAATGGCGCCGGGATCAAGGCGGTCGCGGTCAAGCCGGACGACATGACCATCGTCCAATATATGCGCCGCGTCGGCAAGGTCTGGGCGATCCGCGACGGCCGGGCCTGGATCGACGTGCAGCACGGCTGATCCGCTACAATCGGAGTAACATCGATGGATAATGCAAGCTTCGCGGCCCGTGCGGTCGCGGATGGGCCGCCCACTGTCGCGCCCCCGTCGTTTGATGGGCATGGGTGGCTGGTCGTGCTCAACCTGGCGGGCATGACCTTCGCCACCGTAGTCGCGCTGATGTTCGCGGTCGACGCGATCCGGGCATGGCACCGCAACCGGTCGGTCGACCGGCCGTCGCATCCCGTCTCGATCTGGCGGTGGGCAGGTTTCTGCTTCGCTATGGGGATCGTGCTCACACGCGGATCCGATGCGATCGTGCTGTGGAACTGGAACATCCGAGACCCGGCCGGTACGGGCTGGTGGCTGACGTTCCAGCGCTTCGTCGACCCCATCGCCATGTGCTTCGGCCTGACTGGCCTAGCGCTGCTCTATCTCTCGGCGCGCGGGATGGTCGTGCAGCTTCGGCGCAGGCCCTTCCCGATCGACATGTGGTCGAGCCTGCCGATGCTGAAGCGCCCGGCCTACATCGCGCTGCTGAGCCTGATCGCGGCGATTGGCGTGGTCTCCACTCGATGATCTGGAAAATGGGGGCGACCATGGGCGCATTCATCCCCGTCGCGGCTGCGGCCGTCGCACGGGATACCGGGGCGACCGTTGCGACGAGCGCGCCCACCATCTGGCATTTTGCAGGCTATCCTTTCGAGGCCGGCAGCATGATCGCCGCGCTGTGCGCATGCCTGGCGGTCCGCTTCTATGTCGCTCAGACCGATCGCCAGCAGCACCGCTGGACGGTCGACGCGCCGGTGACGATCCTAGCGCTGCTGTTCACGGCGGGGGCGGTGATGCGGCTGCGGCCTGATCCGGCGCTGGCGTTGATCTACGGCACTGGCCTGGGGGCGCTGGGGGCAGGTATCATTGCGATAGCGCTGAACTTCGTCCGGTCGAAGTTGCCAAGCGCGGATCAAGCATAGCCCTGCTGAAGCCGCCCCGCCCCGTTGCTGAGTAGGCGGGGCGAGCACGTCCTCTAAGCCCGTCGGCTTGATCAGTGATGTATTGATGCAGATCACCCATTCAAGTCTCAATAGCCGCGCCGCCCTCATCCAATTTGAATGGAGGGCGGCGAGACCTGTCCACGGGTGATCCGGACAAGCCATTTATAACTTATGTGTATTTCTGAATTGTGAAGCAGGGCCCGCCACGAGGGGGATTGGGCGGGCCCTGCGGCCGACACATCGGGGGATGGCGCCGGCCTGATCTTATAGCCCGTCTCTTGGGCTCATGTCTCCAACAAAGGACATCGATATGACCGAACCAACGTGGCTGACCGCCGCGCGGGCGAAGCTTGGCGTTCGCGAGACGCCCGGCCCCGCGAACAATCCGACCATCATGGGCTGGGCCAAGGCCCTCCCGGTCAAGGTGCTGGGCATCGCCTTCAACGGCGATGAGACGCCGTGGTGCGGGCTTTTCGCCGCGAAGTGCATCGCCGAGGTAGGCCTGACGCCACCCCCGATCGCGATCCGGGCAAAGGCCTGGGTGACCTGGGGCAAGCCGCTGGCCGCGCCGGCGCTGGCACCTGGCGCAGTGCTGGTCTTCGATCGCGCCGGGGGCGGCCATGTCGGCTTCTATGTCGGTGAGGATGACACGGCATACCGTGTGCTCGGCGGGAATCAGTCGGACGCGGTGACGATCACCCGCATCGCCAAGGATCGATGCATCGCTCGCCGTTGGCCCGCTGACCTGCCGGTGATCGGCAAGCCGGTGCGGCTGTCGGCCTCGGGCACTCCGCTATCGAAGAACGAGGCGTGACCGTCCCGGCTCTCCTGCGCCGGTTCTGGCCTGCGCTGATCGTGCTGACGCTGGGGTTATGGGCGGCGCGGCTCGACCACCTCCGGGCCGACTATCTCCAGACGCTGACCAATGAGCGCGCCGCCTGGTCCTCGGCGATCGTGGACGCGGACAAGACTCGCCTCGCGGACCAAGCGCGCTTCGCCCAGCAGCAGGCCGCCGCCGCCCAGACCTATGCGGCCACCCTGGCCGCGCGCCAGCCCCTCATCATCCACTCGAAAGACACGGTGACACGCTATGCGCAGACTGATGCTGGTCGCGCTCTGTGTCGCGCCCCTGACCGGGTGCGCGACATCGACGCGCTCGATGCCCTACTCGCCC
>CAJYHD010000204.1 GCA_913773715.1 uncultured Sphingobium sp. | reverse complement strand
GGCGAAGAAGCTCTGAAAGCCAAGATGCACGCGCTGCGCAGCAGGCACCTGCCATGTTGCGACGCTCACCCAAACTAAATGACCGCTTCGTGGCGGCGGGTGTCGCGGTCGGCACTGTCCCCTACCTCGTCACCTTCGCCCGAACCGGTCATTTAGTTTGGGTGAGCGTCGCAACATGGCAGGTGCCTGCTGCGCAGCGCGTGCATCTTGGCTTTCAGAGCTTCTTCGCCCGTTTTGTCGACTCGCTGGTGATGAAGTGGCCGGCTGCGGAGTGGGGATATCCCTATTGGATTGCTCTGGCAGGCCTAGCAGTGCCGTTGGCGCTGACCGTGCTGGCGGTGCGGATGCGGGCAGTTCGCCCGTTGGGCATCGCCTATCTGACTGGCGCGATCGTCCTTTTCGTCATCCACCTCATGTTTGGGTGGAGCAGTTATCGCGAAATGGGAGATCTCACCATCATGCAGACGCGTTATTATGGCGTATTATGGCCCGGTATCGCCCTTTTGGCGACGATAACGCTTGCGCGCATCGGCGAGCGGTCGCGCACGGCACAAGCTGCCCTGCTCGCGATCTGTCTGTCGCCGACGATGATCGGCGGGCTGATCCTCGCGTTCCTGTAAGCGCTGGCTGTCAGGATTGCTCCGGCACAAGAATTGCTGCGCCTCTCGTCCGGTGTAGCGATTGCCTATCCGTCCCAAGCGCGGCTAAAGCCTTGTCGCAATGGACACACCTGCCCCGCCCCGCCATCCGCTTCGCTATCCCAATTTCCGCGCCTATCTGATCGGACGGCTGTGCGCCGTGCTGGCTCAATATGGCATGATGATCGTGCTGGGGTGGCAGGCCTATAATATAGCGCGCGAAACGATGACCACGGCAGGCGCTTCGGCGCAGCTGGGGTTGATCGGGTTGGCGCAGTTCCTGCCGCTCTTCTTCCTGACGCCGGTGACGGGCTGGGTCGCAGATCATTTCGATCGGCGAATGATCAAGCGCGTGACGCTCAGCATGTTGGCGATTTCGTCGGGGCTGCTGGCGTTCGCGACCTACGAGGGCTGGGTCAGCCTGCCGCTGATATTCACGATCGCGGTGATCGTCGGCATCGCGCGGGCGTTCAACGGCCCGGCTTACGGCGCGCTCGCGCCAAATCTCGTGCCGCGCGAGGTTCTGCCCAACGCCATCGCCATATCGAGCGTCGCCTGGCAATCAGGCATGATTGCGGGACCGGCGGTCGGCGGCTACGCCTATGCGCTGACGCCCTGGGGCGCCTATGCCGCGGCGTCGATACTTTTCGTTGTCGCCTTCCTCGGCATGCTGATGATCGGCAAGGTGCCGCAGGCGGCGCGCGACACGAGCCGCCATCCGCTGCGCCAGATGATCGATGGCTTTACCTATGTAAAGGGCAATCGGCTGGTCCTTGCAACGATCACGCTGGATCTGTTCGCGGTGCTGCTGGCAGGCGCGACGGCTCTGCTGCCGGTCTATGCGCGCGATATATTGCATGTGGGATCGCGCGGCCTCGGGCACTTGGCAGCGTCGCCGGGCATCGGGGCGGGACTGATGGCGCTGTGGTTCTCGTTCCGACCGATGAAGAAGGAGGTTGGCCTCAAGATGCTCGCCGCGGTCGTGCTGTTCGGCCTGGCGACGATCAGCTTCGGCTGTACCGCCTTCGTGCCGCAGTCGTTCGCCATCAAGATGGGCGTAGCATCGCTGATCGTGCTGGGCGCGGCGGACATGATCTCCGTGTTCGTGCGCCAGTCGCTGGTGCAAATCCACACGCCCGACGAAATGCGCGGGCGGGTGTCGAGCCTGTCTCAACTCACCATCTCCGCCTCCAACGAACTGGGCGAGGCGGAAAGCGGTTTCCTCGCCGCATTGGTCGGGCCGGTGGCGGCGGTGATCGGCGGCGGCATCGGTGCTATCATCATCACGCTCATCTGGGCGCGGCTCTTTCCCGAGCTGCGCCTTGCACGCACATTCGACCCACCCGACATAAGGGCGGCGGACCATAGCCAGGAGAACGCCTCATGACCGTTTCGTCTATTTTGGAAACCATCGGGAACACGCCGCACATCCGCATCAACAAGCTGTTCGGTGATGCAGAGGTCTATATCAAGTCCGAGCGGTCGAACCCCGGCGGATCGATCAAGGACCGCATTGCGCTCGCCATGATTGAGGCGGCGGAAAAGAGCGGGGCGCTGAAGCCCGGCGGCACCATCATCGAGCCGACGTCAGGCAATACCGGCGTCGGTCTTGCCATGGTGGCGGCGGTCAAGGGATATAAGCTGATCCTCGTCATGCCCGAGAGCATGTCGATCGAGCGGCGGCGGCTGATGCTCGCCTACGGTGCCTCCTTCGACCTCACCCCGCGCGAGAAGGGGATGAAGGGCGCGATCGAGCGTGCGCTGGAACTGATCGACCAGACGCCGGGCAGCTGGATGCCGCAACAGTTCGAAAATGAAGCGAACATCGATGTGCATGTCCGTACCACGGCTCAGGAAATTCTAAACGACTTCGCCGACAAGCCGATCGATGTGCTGATCACCGGCGTCGGCACGGGCGGCCACATTACCGGTACGGCGCAGGTGCTGAAGGAGAAGTGGCCGGGCATCAAAGTGTTCGCGGTCGAGCCGACCGCCTCCCCCGTCATCAGCGGCGGTCAGCCTGGGCCACATCCTATCCATGGCATCGGCGCGGGCTTCATCCCGGCGAATCTTCACACGCAACTGCTCGACGGCGTGATCCAGGTCGATCCGGCGGATGCCAAAGATTATGCGCGGCGCTCTGCGGGGGAAGAAGGCGTGCTGGTCGGCATCTCTTCCGGCGCAACATTGGCCGCGATCGCGCAGAAGCTGAAGGAGTTGCCGCAGGGAAGCCGGGTGTTGGGCTTCAACTATGATACCGGTGAGCGCTATTTGTCGGTGCCGGACTTCCTGCCGGAATGAGGCTGTAACTTGCCGCCGCCCCGGCTATAGGGGCGGCGGATATCGCACGTGACACGCCTCTCCTTCCCCGATCTCGCCCGCTGGCTGCTTTGCGCCTTGTTGTTCGTCGGCGTGCCAATGGCTGTGACCGCTTGGGAGACAGGTGGAAGGAAGGGCGCGGCCCGTCGCGTCTTTGCGCCGGTCGCGGCAGCGAAGGCGCGCAAGCCGACGACGCCGCCTCCGCCGGTCGAACCGGTGGCGCTCTATGACCTGACGCCCGAGCAGGCGCGTGACTTCAACTCGGCCATTCCCTTCTCGCGCGATCCCAATCCGGCCGCGCGGCCCTTCGTCTTCGGCGGAGACGAAACCGATCTGGCGCGCGCGATCGACTGCCTGGCTGCGGCGGAGATTTACGAGGCGGGTGACGATGCAACCGGCGAGCAGGCGGTGGCGCAA
>CAJYHD010000203.1 GCA_913773715.1 uncultured Sphingobium sp. | reverse complement strand
GCTTCGCGCAAGTGAACGGCATTGGTGGTTCGACCACGCTCGATCCGCCAATGCCGTTCACTTGCGCGAAGCGGCTGGCGTTCCACA
The DNA here is from genome assembly GCA_913773715.1 of uncultured Sphingobium sp. The sequence goes on along the minus strand of CAJYHD010000203.1, from coordinate 3,140 downwards.
GCTTGGTCGCGAAGTTGCGATACCCCTCGACCCGCTTCTCATCCATTTTGATGTCGCGACCCTGGCTCTCCATCGCCGCCATGAAGAAGCGCAGCGCGTCGGCGCCGTATTTGTCGATCAGGCCCAACGGATCGACCGTGTTGCCTTTCGACTTCGACATCTTGGCGCCATCGGCCGCGCGGACAAGGCCGTGCAGGTAGAGCGTGCGGAACGGCACGTCGCCCATGAAGTGCATTCCCTGCATCATCATGCGCGCATCCCAGAAGAACAGGATGTCGAAGCCTGAGATCAGCACGTCATTGGGGTAGCGACCGGCGAGCGTGCGGTCCTCGCCCTCGGGCCAGCCGAGCGTTGCGAACGGCCACAAGGCGGAAGAGAACCATGTGTCGAGCACGTCCTCGTCCTGCCGCAGTTCGACGCCCTCGCCCGCCTGCGCCTGCGCTTCCTCCGCAGTTTCGGCGACGAAGATGCGGCCGTCCTCGGCAAACCAAGCCGGAATGCGATGCCCCCACCAGAGTTGCCGTGAGACGCACCACGGCTGAATGTTCTCCATCCAGTTGAAGAATGTCTTCTCCCACGTCTTTGGCACGATCTTGATGCGACCGTCGCGCACCGCCTCGATCGCCGGCTGCGCCAGCGTTTTCGCGTCGACGTACCATTGATCGGTCAGCCACGGCTCGATCACCTGACCCGAGCGGTCGCCGTATGGCGTCTGGATCACGCGGTCCTCGACGCGCTCCAGATACTCCTGCGCCTGCAAAGCCTCGACGATCTCGCGCCGCGCCTCGAACCGGTCCAAGCCGAGCAGGTAATCGGGCACGAGCCCATCGGCGGTCTGCGTGATCCGTGCCTGCGCATCGAGCATGTTGAGCATGTCGCGCGCTTCGATGCCCGCACGTCGGCCGACCTCGAAATCGTTGAAGTCGTGCCCCGGCGTGATCTTCACCGCACCTGAACCCAGCGCCGGGTCGGCATGCTCGTCGGCGATGATCGGGATCGTACGCCCGGTAATCGGCAGGCGGACGTATTTGCCGACCTTGTCGCGGTAACGCTCGTCGTCGGGATGAACCGCGACCGCCATGTCGGCGAGCATCGTCTCGGGCCGCGTCGTCGCGACCGAGATGAACCCCATGCCATCCTCGAGCGGGTAACGCAGGTGCCAGAACTTGCCCTGCGTCTCGCGCGTCTCGACTTCCAAATCGCTGATCGCGGTACCGAGACCCGGGTCCCAGTTCACCAGCCGCTTGTCGCGGTAGAGCAATCCTTCGCGGTGCAGCTCGACGAAGACCTTGAGCACGGCCTTTGAGAAGCCCTCGTCCATCGTAAAGCGCTCGTTGGCCCAATCCATCGAGCAGCCGAGCCGGCGAAGCTGGCGCGTGATTTGACCGCCGCTTTCCGCCTTCCAGTTCCAGACATGCTCGACGAACTGCTCGCGCGACAGGTCGGTGCGCTTCTCACCCGCGGCGTTCATCTGCCGCTCGACCACCATCTGCGTCGCGATGCCGGCGTGATCGGTGCCGACGACCCACAGCGCGTCCTTGCCCTTCAATCGCGCATGGCGGGCGAGAATGTCCTGCAATGTGTTGTCTAGCGCGTGACCGATGTGGAGCGAGCCCGTCACGTTGGGTGGCGGGTTGACGATCGTCCACGGCTCCGCATTAGGTCGCTCGGGGCGGAACAGCCCCCTTTCTTCCCAATGGTTGTACCAGCGGGTCTCAATTGCGGCGGGGTCGAAGGTCTTCGGGAGTTCGCTCATGGGACTGCCCTTAGCCAACCGACCCCGCGAAAGTCACGTTTGAGTTGCGAACCTCAGCGCTGCGGCTCGCCCTTGGTCCAGCGGTCCATCCAGCCGAGCACCTCGCCGTACCATTGCCGCGAATTCTTGGGCTTCAACACCCAATGGTTCTCGTTCGGGAACACCAGCAGACGCGACGGGATGCCGCGCCGCTGTAGCGCAGTGAACGCGGCGATCCCCTGCGTGTACGGGATTCGAAAGTCTTTCTCGCTCGTGATGACGAGCTGCGGTGTCTTCCACTTGGCGACGTAGTTTACCGGGTTCCAGCGCTCGAACGCCTGCGGGTCCTCGTAATATGCCTTCCCGCCGTGCTCCCACTCGTCGAACCACAGTTCTTCGGTTTCGTACGCCATCGCGCGCGCGTCGAACACGCCGTCGTGCTGGACGATACACTTGAACTGGTCGGGCCAGCGTCCCTCGATCCAGTTCATCATGTACCCGCCGTAGGATGCGCCGAGCGCGCAGGCGTTGTCCGCGTCGAGCCACGGATATTTCTCGGTCGCGGCGGCGAGGCCCTTCTGCAAATCCTCTAGCGGCCAGCCGCCCCAGTTGTTGCTGATCGAGTCGGTGAAGGCCTGCCCGTATCCGGTCGAGCCGTGGAAATCGACCGCCACAAGCCCGTAGCCGGCGCCGGCGAACACCGCCGGGTTCCAGCGGTATGACCAGCTGTTGTTGCTCGATCCCTGCGGCCCGCCGTGAACCATGAACGCGATCGGCACTTTGCCGCTGCTTCCATACGGCTTGACCGAATAGCCCCAGACGGTGTCGTTGTTCGCGCCCTTGAAGCTGAAGCGATCGACGGTCGGCATGTCGATGCCGGCGAGCTTCGCCGCATTCACCTGCGTCAGTCGCTGCGGCGCACCGCCTGCGACACGGTAGAAGTCGTCGGGTGCGGTCAGACTGTTCATCGACACGACCGCGCCGCGTGGCCCAACCGCGACGCCTGAGACGTTGCCCGCCTGCGTCAGCCGCGTCACCTGCCCGCTCGCCGCGTCAACGCGCCAGAGCGGGTTCTCCTGCGTGTCCTCGGCGGTCACGTAGAGGCTGCGCGAGTCGGGCGCCCAGGCGATCGATCCGACTGACCGGTCCCATCGCTCGGTCAGCGAGACGGTGTTGCCCGTCGACAGATCGCGGATCGTCAGCACGTAGCGGTCGGCCTCGAACCCCGGACGGCGCATGGCGAGATAGGCGAGCTTGCGTCCATCAGGCGAGACGCTCGGCTGCGTGTCGGTTGCCTTGTTCCCCGCGGTCAGGTTGGTCGGTGGCGCAGAGCCGTCGGCGGGCGCGGAGAAGATGTCGAGGTTGGTCGACAATGGCTCGATCCGCCCTGCCTCGCGCAGCGCGA
>CAJYHD010000202.1 GCA_913773715.1 uncultured Sphingobium sp. | reverse complement strand
CTGCCAGACGCTCCTCGATCACAGGCATCAGGGCCCGCAGTCGGCCTGATTTTGTGCGGACCGTGAGTTTCCGTAATTCTTCTATCATCTGATCCATGCTGTCACCTCGATCCACGACAGATTGCATCACTTTTGCTATCCAAATGCAACCATCTGCATCTTTGTGCTATCTAAAAGATGCCATCCGCTATCGCATTGCGCCAGATTTGCCTCTGGACGCAGGATTGCCTGCTGAGCTGCGCTCAGCATGATAGTTCGGACCCCCTTAAAGCTTGATCAGCCCATTTTCGGCCTCTCAGAGCTTCATTTTCCGACTCTTAAATTCGTGTTTCGGGTCGTACACCATACGCACCTTCCGGTGCTGTTAAGTTATTGAAAAACAGATACTTTGTAGCATGCTGTGGTCGTGGTGTGTGCCGCCCATGTGCCATCTATTTTGAAAAATCCAAGAGAATCAGGCATTTGTCGACATGCAGTGTGCCATTGCCGTGCCAGAGATGCCATGAAACTCGACAGTTACACGCGGGTTCGCCTCACCGACGCCCAAACACTGATTTACACCACCCAAGTCGAGCAGCGCAGCGTGCCATTTTCACGCCGATCCACACCTCCTGGGAGCAGGAGTCCGATGAAGAAGATGCTTTTGATCGATTTACCCAGGCCGCTTCCGGCCGGTAGTCGTCCACCTTGAGGCAGGACGCGGTGTCAACCATTCGGCCTTGACCTGTACATCAGCATGGCAGCTTTGCTTCTAAATTCCAGCGTTTGTGCATTCTTGTGTTGCGGCGGCTAACGTGGATGAAAACGCTGCTAGACCGCCTGGCGGTGCAATACCGGACACTCCAGTTGTTATCGCGAGAAGGCTGCCAGTTGGCAGTCGTTCATGTTGGAACCCCTTCGCTTCCTCGGCAACATCGGCGGCATTCAGGCTGGGGTACTCGCCACCTTCACCGGGGTGCGTGGCCTGCCATGGTGGTACGGCATCGCAGCGAACAACGCCTCTCCGCTCCTCGTCATCGAGCCGGACGCGATACGCTTTCGGGTCGTCCGCCGGCAGCGCCGGCCATTCGCCGAGATTGCGTGCGTGGACGTTCGCCAGGCGCCGGGCACGGTGAACCTCGACATCGATTTCCACGGCTCGATCCTCACCTTCGCCGCGAACGTCGGCACGCGCGAGCTGGCGGCGCATGTCATCGCCTCGCTGCCGCCGGGCGTGCCGTTGTCGTCGCGTGCGCAGGCGCTGAAGGTGACGGCGTGATGCGATAGGCGCGACTTCCGTCCACCCAGATGCTGCCCGACCCGAGCCGTTCGCGCAGGTGGACGATCACCGCGATCTCATAGGCGCGCTGGTCGATCGTCCCTTCCGCCGGCTGCACGATCTTGCGCCAGCGTGGCTTGATGAAGCTGGTCGGCACCCGCTTTGGCAGGACCGATCGACCGTCGCGATACATCGTGCGCAGTACGTCGATCGCGCCGAGCAGCGGATCGCCCGACCGCGCGGTGCGGAAGGTCAAGGCGGCGAGAAACATCGGGGCGAACCGACGGACGGCAGGATAACGCTCGACCACCTCCTCCAATCCATCGTCGGCCGAGCGGGTGAGATCCTCGGCGAAACGGATACTGCGTTCGAGCTGATCCCAGCCCATCTTCGCGTCGATCGTGCGGAAGGCATCGCGCCCGCTCGCTCGGGCATCGACCAGCAGGCGACCGAGCCGGGCATGGAAACGCGCGGTGTCCTTCAGCATCCGTGCCTGGCCGAGCAACCGATCGGACCGGGTGCGGTCGGCACGGCGGAACAGCGCGCCCACCATCTTCTCCACCATGACCAGCGCGGCGTCGGTCAACGCCGCTTCCATCTCGATCATGGAAGCGACGAGCATGGCGAGCCGGCGCGGACGTTTGAGACGCCGGAGGTGCTGCGCGGTGACGATACCGGCCGTACGGGCGATGACGGCATAGCGGGCGGCATGGATACGTCGTGCCCGATCGGTTGCGATCCCGATGCCGCGCACCGCGTCGAGCCGTTCGACGATCCCCTTCAGGTTCGACGCCGATGGCGCTTCCGGCCATTCGCGTATCCATCCGAGTCGGGTACGGCCTTTGGCGTCGGATGCGGTCAGGCGTTCGAGCGCTGTCTCCTGTTCGCTTGAGCAGTCGCGGATCAGTACGGCATGCGCGGCCTTGCGTGCCTGCGCCCGCACGATGAGGGCGAGCCGTTCCAGCGTCGATGCCGCGGGCAGCACGATCCGGTCGAGCCGCAGGCGATCGACCATGCCTGCGACGATCGCGTCGCCCCGGTCGGTCGAGGTAGCAATCTCCAATCCCAGCGCCAGCACTGATCGCACGTCGATCCGGTCGAAGGAGCGCAGACCAAGATACGCTTCGACCTCGGCGCGATGCTCGCGCAGCGTCGTCGATCGCGCGGAATAGTCGGCGAAATCCTCGATGCGGCAACCGATCTGGTCGGCGAGCAGCGCCAGCATGGCGGCAGGCGCCGTCTCACCCGACAGCAGGCTTCTTCCCGGATGACGCAGGTAGCAGAGCTGCACCGCATAGCCGAGCCGGTTCGGTCCGCGTCGGCGCCGCGCTACCTGTCCGAGGTCATCGGGACCGAGCGTATAAAGCCGTTCGATCGTTGCCCGATCGGCAGGCGGATCAAAGATCGCGCTACGCTGTGCGGGCGACAATATGGTCCTGGACGGCATCGGCTTCCTGTTCGTCACGCAACAGGCAAGTGGCCCTGTTCACGGAGCATAGACCACAATACGGGTTATGTGACATTAGAGAGATCGATCGACGGGCAATGCCGCTCCGTCACGCAGACGGACGTATATGTGACAACGCAGATTGGTTACGCGCGAGTGTCCAAGGCGGATGGCAGCCAGGTCCACGACCTCCAGCGTGATGCGTTGGTCGCGGCCGGCGTCGATCCCGAGCATATTTATGAGGACGCCGCGTCGGGCCGGCTCGACAAGCGGCCAGGGCTGGACGCCTGCTTGAAAGCGCTACGCCGTGACGACACGCTCGTGATCTGGAAGCTCGACCGGCTCGGGCGCGATCTGCGCCACCTCGTCAACACTGTCGGCGACCTGACGAAGCGCGGCATTGGCCTCAAGGTGCTGGCGGGCGAAGGCGCATCGATCGATACTACGACCGCCAACGGTCGGCTAATATTTGCGATCTTCGCCGGCCTCGCCGAGTTCGAGCGCGAGTTGATCATCGAACGTACCCGCGCCGGTCTTGCCTCCGCCCGAGCACGTGGCCGGCACGGCGGGCGACCGTTCAAGATGACCCCCGCCAAGCTTCGGCTCGCCCAAGCGGCTATGGGCAAGCCGGAGACGAAAGTCGCCGAACTATGCGCCGAACTCGGCATCACCCGCCAGACGCTCTACCGGCACGTCACACCCAAGGGCGAGATCAGGCCAGACGGCGAAAAGCTCTTGCAGCAACGGCGCCAGGCACAGACAGTCGATGCCTCTACTCGCCGGCACGAACAACAGGTCGCAAAATGATCGCTGCTTTGTTTCTCGCCACCGTGGCGACTCTCACGCCGCAAGAGGCGCAATCGTTGCCGATACCTGAACTGGCGCAGCGTGTTCTCGGTGCAGCTGGAACGGTGGTAACGGATGTGGATCGGCCACGCTGGCCTGCCTGCGTCGGCTTCTGCCCTCCTCCGGCGCCGCACCCGAATGGACCACCACCGCTTACGACGCTGACCTTCTACACCCGAGCATCGGCAAGCAGTGAGGCGGGCTGGTTGGGCCTTTGTCGCGCAACTGCCATTGACGTCAGTTTCGATAAAAGCGGTGCCGTCACCGGATTGAACCAACGGCCAACCGTCGGATGGCTTGGCGCACTTACCCGCACGAGGACCGGTAATGGCCCGGCAGGTGTTGCTGCAATGTCGGCGCAATTCTCTGACTTCGAAGCCCGGTGCCGTATACTGCCCACCACAAAGCATTTCGTATCAGCCTTTGACCCGCTCGACGGGGAGCGCGCCTTCATTGCGGTGTCGCTGATTCACGACAGCATGATGAAGGGCGGTCCGATCCGGATTACCTGCGCGATCGATTTGTTTGCACATCAACCTTGCGGCACTGCGGTCGATCTCCGCGGCCTTGCCGAAGACGTGAGCGTCGAGAAGATCACAGGCTTGGAACAGGTCGACCCGAGCACCGGTCAGTTTGTGACCGGGGGTACGGTGGACAAGGGCTGCTATGATATTCGTCTCGCTCAGCCTTTCGGTTCCAGCGATCAGATCAACATATGCGTTCGGGTATCGCTTGATAGCCTGACCGTCACACGCGCCGCGTTCTCCCGTAGCCGCGTCGTCTACTGATCCCACTGTCCAGCGCTCACGTATCTGCCGTGCCTTAGCGTACGTTTTTGACCATCCTCTCACCGGCCCCCGATAAGGCGCTGGCGCAACTGGCCGGCCGCTGGCGCGCGGTCACGGCCGAAGCGGGGTTGTCGCTTGGCGATCGCGTCTGCTTGGCGCTTGCGCGTCGAGACGACCTGCCCGCCTGGACGAGCGACGGTCAATGGAAGAGTGTCGCCGCCGCCGCTGAGGTCAAGGTGGTGACTATCCGCTGACCGCGTCCGCCGTCAGCCCGATGGCACCCAGAAGGCCAATTCTTGATTTTGACCTGCTCGCCACCAAACCGAGGCTGGTGCAGTGACCGCAGTGTACACCTTCACGCAGGCGCCTAAGTCATAACGATAGGATCAAAGCCGGCGCACATCGTCACGGGTTGAACAAGCGCAGCATTCCAAAGTTTAAAAATTCAACCTGAGTAGGCGTACAACAAAGCCTCATCGTATGTCTAGAAACGTCGACAGGCTGCGGGTGAGATGGCAGGAGTGGCAGAGCGCGCTACGTGTTCAAGGAAGGCGAACACGCTCCTGCAAGGTGGTAAGGCCTGGGCAGAAACGCATCGTAAGCGCGTCAGGAACAGGATGCTGCCAAGCAGCTGCATTGGACCGCAGCAGATCTTGATAGGGGGGCTACTCGCTAATTTTCGCCAACTGCGCGGCTAACAGACTTGCTAAGGCCGAAGAAGGCCTTCATTCGCGACTTGTTCGGATTAAACTGGTCGTGTCAATTTTCGTATGAGGAACAAGGCATTTGGGCGGTAAGGTAGCACTCATCACCGGCGTGACAGGCCAGGACGGATCATATCTTGCCGAGTTCCTGCTGGAGAAGGGCTACGAAGTGCATGGCATCAAACGCCGCGCCTCGCTGTTCAACACGCAGCGCATCGACCATATCTATCAGGACCCGCACGCGCCCTCGCCGGACCTGAAGCTGCATTACGGCGACTTGTCCGACACTTCGAACCTGACGCGCATCATTCAGGAAATCCAACCGGATGAGGTCTATAACCTCGGCGCGCAGAGCCACGTCGCGATCAGCTTCGAGGCGCCGGAATACACCGCCGACGTCGACGGCATCGGTACCCTGCGCTTGCTGGAGGCCATCCGCTTCCTCGGCCTGGAGAAAAAGACCCGGTTCTACCAGGCCTCGACCTCGGAGCTTTACGGCTTGGTCCAGGAGATCCCGCAGCGCGAGACAACGCCGTTCTACCCGCGCTCGCCTTACGCTGTTGCCAAGCTCTACGCCTACTGGATCACGGTGAATTACCGCGAGGCCTACGGCATGTATGCCTGCAACGGCGTGCTGTTCAACCACGAGAGCCCTCGCCGCGGCGAGACCTTTGTGACTCGCAAGATCACTCGCGGCCTCGCCAACATCGCGCAGGGGCTGGAGCCGAACCTGTACATGGGCAACATCGATTCTTTGCGCGACTGGGGCCATGCCAAGGATTACGTGCGCATGCAGTGGATGATGCTGCAGCAGGACCATGCCGAGGATTTCGTGATCGCCACCGGCGTCCAGTATTCCGTGCGAGAGTTCATCACTTGGTCTGCGGCGCATCTGGGCATCACCTTGCGCTTCGAGGGCGAAGGCGTGGACGAGATCGGCGTGGTCGATGCGGTGAGCGGCGACGATGCGCCGGCGGTCAAGGTAGGCGACGTGCTGGTGCGGATCGACCCGCGCTACTTCCGCCCCGCCGAGGTCGAGACCCTGCTGGGTGATCCGACCAAGGCCAAGGACCGCTTGGGTTGGGTGCCCGAAATCACGGTGCAGGAGATGTGCGAGGAGATGGTCGCGGCCGACCTCAAGGTCGCCAAGCGTCACGCGCTCCTCAAGGAGCATGGCTACGAAATCCCGGTTTCGCTCGAGTCCTGAAGAGGAATAAGCACGATGCGCGTCTACGTCGCAGGACATCGCGGCATGGTTGGCGGAGCGATCAGCCGCAAGCTGGCGGAGCGCGGCGTTGACGTCGTCACCCGCACCCATGCCGAACTGGATCTGACCAACCAGGCAGCGGTGCGCGACTTCTTCG
>CAJYHD010000201.1 GCA_913773715.1 uncultured Sphingobium sp. | reverse complement strand
CGCCGTCGATCCTCCAGCGCCTGCGCGCGCGCCTGGGCAAGGGCCGTGCGGGCAGCGTCGCGCGCTGCCAGGGCCTGCGCCAGCTCCGTGCGCGCCTCGCTGGTCCTGGCATGCTCAGAGTGTAGTTCGGCGGCAAGCGCTTGGCGTGCGTTCACTGCTTCGTCCCGCCGGGCCTGAGCTGCCGCCTGGCGCTCCAGAGCGGCACCATGCCGGTTCGAAAGGTCCTCAAGCCCTGCGAGCCGCGCGCCTGTCGCGGCCGCTTCGGCCCGGCGCGTGGTGAGCTGCTGCGCGGCACCGCGTGCGGTTTCCAGCTTCGCGACGAGGTCGGCCCGCTGTGCACTGTCCTGGCCATCGTCGAGCTCGCGCCGCAAGGTCTGCAGGCTCTGCCGCGTCTGTTCGAGATCGGTGAAGGCGGCTTCGAGCGCCTCCTCGCGCTGCTGTGCCGTGGTGAGCGCGGCGGCCGCCTCGGCGACGCGCGCGCGGGTGGCGGAGAGGCGTCCCGTGGCTGCCCCGCTGCGCGCGGTGTAGTAGTTGAGGTACTGCGCTTCGATCCGGGCGCTGACCCGATCGAACGCGGCGCTGCCCACTATCGCTCCGGCTTCCCCCTCCAGCGTCGCGCCGATCAGGTCGCGCACGGTTCCGCACGGGGCCTTGAGCGTCAGGCCGTCCATCTGCGCCACCCAGAGCATGCCCAAGGCGCCATGCAGGTCCTTCTCGAAGCTGGACCCTTGCGCGCCCGTTTCGAACCCGAGGAGCGCCTGGAGTGCCTGTTCGGCAGCGTCGCCCTGGTGGCGACCCTGCGGGCCGGACAAGTCGATCGTCGGCGACCTGAGGAAGCGCTTTGTGAGCGACCAGGGCGCACCACCGATCTCGAAGTCCAGGGTGACTTGCGGCCCGACGTTGTCACCGGTGGGCTGGAACGACGAGATCAGCCGCGTCTTCGAGCCATGCTTCAGGAACAGCGCCGCGCGCACCGCGTCGAGCAGGGTGGACTTGCCGGTTTCGTTGGGTTCGATGACGATGTTGAGGCCGCTGGTGAGGCCGGCGATCTCGTGAGGCTGGCGGAACTTGCGAAAGTTTTCCAGCGCGATGCGGCGCAGCTGCAAGCTCATGCGGCGTCTCCTCCATGCGCGGCATCGTCGCGGATGGCTTCCACGAACAAGCGTTCCAGCGCACGCCGGGCGCGCTGGGCGTCGGCGCCGCCAGCCTCGACCCGGGTGCGCAGCATCGCCGCAGCCCGCCCGATCATGCCCTCGGCCGACAAGGTGGCGAGATCCTCGGGCGTCGGCCGGACCACCATGTCGGCATCGCGGACATCGAGGTAGCGCAAGCGGTGCGCGAGATCGCTCTCGATCCGCGCCATGATCGCGGCGCGGTCGGTTAGCGGGACGATCCCGGCGAGCGAGAGGCGCAGCAGCGTGGCGGCGGGCCCGCAGGCGTCGAGCAGATCGTTGCACAAGGCTGCGAAGCCCGTTGCATCGGCTACGGCCCACTCGTGCGTCAGCCAGCGGAAGCTTCCGGTCGCGAGCGGCGTCACCGCCGGGTCTGCGCCTTGTGTGATGTCGACCAGCAGCGCTTGTCCCGGTGCCTCGCGTCCAGCCTTGAAGTCGTCGGTCTCGGGCGTTCCGGCGTACCAGGTCCGGAGATCGACCTGCAGCGTGCCATGCCAATCGCCGAGCGCCAGATAGTCGAGCCGCGACACACTGGCGCGGTCCGGCGCGATGAGGTTCTTGGTGTCGCCCTGGCTGCCGAAGCCGCGGATCGAGCCGTGCGCCAGGCCGATGCGCAAGGCGCCGGCGGGCGTCTCCATTCGGCCGAACGCCTCGGTCGGATCATCGAGCGTGTGGCGGTGGAGCAGGGGCGCGGGGAGCAGCCAGGCATCATCGGCGAGCGCAAGCGCCTCGGCTTGCGCCAGCACGGTGACGTTGGCGGCACCGCGGCGGCGCACGCGATCCCACAGGCCGCCGTTGCGGGCGAAGTCGTGATTGCCGGGCAACAGCCACCAGCGGCAGGGATGGCGCTCCATGCGGGTGACGGCCTGGACGATGGTGCGCTCGTCCGGTCCTTCGGTGTCGAACACGTCGCCGGCGACGAGGACGTGGCGCGCTTGGTGCTGCGCGGCTGCCTTGCCGATGGTGTCGATCACGTCGAAGCGCGCCTCGCTCAACGCAGCGCGCGTGTCGGGGTCGAAGCGCCCGAACGGTTTGCCAAGCTGCCAGTCGGCGGTGTGGATGAAGCGCATGTGGGGTGTCCGGCGTTGTGTTCGGGCGGTTTAGTTCAGGGTAAACGCATCCGCTACGTCAGAACCGGTCGCCGCCGCCAAAGAGCCGGCGGAAGCGGTTTCGCTCCCGCCGGTAAAGGTGAAGCTCTTCGCTCGGCGAAGAAGCCTCGGGTCGCCTCGTGATCAGGGGTGTTTCCCCCGGGAAACTCGCAGGTCAGATCGTCGATGCGGCGATGCGCGTCGATCGGGGAAATACCCGGATGTGCGCCGGTCAAAGCCCCTCGCCGCGGCTGAGCGCGATGAGCTGGGCCAGGCCGTTGGTGCGGGTCTTGCCGACGATGGCGGCGCGGTGATCCTCGACGGTCCGAGCCGAGATCGCGAGCCGCTCGCCGATCTCCTTGTTCGAGTGTCCGCGCACCAGCAGATCGAAGACCTCGCGCTCGCGGCGGGTGAAGCTGGCGGTCACGGCGGCGATCCGGCGCTGGCGGGTGGACCAGGCCAGACCATCGCTGACGGCTGCCAGGAGGCGCGCCTCGTCGATCGGCTTCTCCAGGTAGTCCAGGCCCCCGTGGCGGCGCACCGCATCGACGGCATGGCTGGTGGTTGGCCAGGCGGTCATGAACACCAGCGCAACGGCAGGGTCGCGGGCGCGCAAGGCGTCGGCGAAGGCGAAGCCGTCCATCTCGCCCATCTGGATGTCGCTGACCACGCAGGCGAAGCGCGAGGCTGGCAGCGCTGCGAGCACATCTTGCGGAGCGACGAACGGGCTTGCCGAGATGCCGTGTCGTACTAGCAGGCGCGCGATCGTCGCGCCAAGATCCGCATCGTCGTCGAGCACGGCGACGAGGGAGAGGGGAGCAGGCGCGGTCTCGATCATGCCGGTGTTCCGATGAGCAGCGGCAAGGATATCACGAAGCGGACGGTGCCCGGATCGTCTTCTCGCCACAGTTGACCGCCGTGCGCCTCGACGATCGTGCGCGCGATGGTGAGGCCGATTCCCATGCCGGCGCTTTCGCGCGCTATGTGCGCCGCAGGATTGCGGACTTCGATGCGCAAATTCTCGCCATCCTCTTCCACCATCAGGCCGATGTCCTGGCCGTCACCTGCAGCGATCGCGTTGCGCAGGAGGTTCACGAGCGCCTGGGTCAGCTCAATTTCCTGCGCCTGTACCGCCAGCTCGAGCGGCACGGGCCCGCAATGAAGCTTCGCCCCTTGGCTACGCAGTTCGAAGCCGACAATCTGGCATGCCGTCTGGATCAGCATGGCGACGGGCAGCGCCGAGGGCTCGTCCACGTCGCGTCCGCCGAAGCGGCGCAGGCGGCGGACCAGTTCCGAGAGCGTGCGCGCCTTGCGGTCGACCAGCTCGGCACTTGTCGCGATGTCCTCGCCGAGTCCGGCCGTGGCGGAGCGCAAGTGCGCGGCCTCTATCGCGAGCGTGGTGAGTGGTTGGCTGATCTCGTGAATGACTGCCACCGACATCGCGCGCAGGGTCTTGAGCCGCTCGGCCTGGTAGAGAAGCCGGTTGCGCCGGTCTAGCGCACCGCGCGCGGTGGCTTGTGCGTCGGAGAAGCTGCCGGCCAGCCAGGTCACCAGCACCGCCGAAGCGATTCCCAGATGCAGCTCGAGACGGGTGCCATCGTCCAGCGTGCCGGCCGAGTAGGGGAGGAAGACCAGCGCCTGCGACAGGATCGCGAACCACGCTGCGGTCCGGCCATGGCGCAAGCCGATCCAGGCGCCGGCGAGCAAGCTGGGCGTGGTCTGCGCGCCAAGGCCGGCGCGCCACAAGGCGGCGGTCAGCAGCAGGCAGCCGCTCATGACGATGGCGTCTTCCAGGATCGGGCGCAGGCCCGGACGGGGCAGGGGTTTGCGCTCCTGCGTCCAGGCCACGCTGCCTAGCCAGAGCAGCGGCGGGGCCAGCACGAGGATGCCCAGCAGATCGCCGACCGCGAGGCTGGTCAGCGAGATCGCCACGTCAACACCACTGCGGTACCGTTCGGCCTCGGGTGGAAGCCAGGCCTCGAACGGGATGACCATCAGCGCATTGAGCGCGGGTGCGGCGATCGCCGCTACGCCGAAGATCATCGGCGGCAGCGCCAAGGTGCTGCTCCGCCCGCGTGAGACATCCCGCACCAGTGCCATGGCGATGCCGTACGTCAGCCCGGGCCGCGCGGCGCCGGTAATTCCCTGGAGGGCAGACCCATCACTCCACCCGATCGTGCCTGTCGCGATGTCGGTCGCGATCTCGGTCAGCACCAGCCACGGTGTAAGCCTGGGTCCGCGGCTCCACAGTACGGCAAACCGCAGACCTGCAGGCGGGTACCACAAGGAGAAGAACCCCGCGCCGCCCCACGGCCGCGCCGCCCAGTGCAACGCCGCGAAGCACAACGCGTAGAGCAGCAGCAGCCAGGCGTCCGTGCGGCACAGAGCGATCCGGGACAGCGGCTTGGCGTGCCATAAGCGCGAGACCGGAACCTTCATCATCCTGGACAGCCTGTGGCGGCATCGATCCGGCAGCGAAACCCGGATTATGCCCGGATGCCGTTGAGCGTTCATCGATTTTCTGAATCAGCGAGGCCGGTCTGATTCAAAATGCATGTTGGACCTTGCGTATCGGCAGGGCGCAGTCTCATGCCATGGACACGGCGGCACTTCTCGACATCCTCATGCGCCCGCAGGGTGGGAGCGTTACACTCGAAGCACGCGCTCCGGAGCGCAACCTTGCGCGAAGCTGGGCGATAAGCGCCGGACCTGATCTGCTGGGTTGGACAGTCGTGTCCTGGCGGTGGGGTCGGATCGGCAAGGCAGGGCAAGCACGTGCCAGCGCCTTTGCCGATCCTGCGGAGGCGCAGCGTTTCGCGCGGCACCTGCTGCTCCGTCGCGCACGTGCACCCCGGCGTATTGGGGTTCCCTACCGGGTGATATGCTGTGCCTGAGTAAGACGCGCTACACCACGAGGAAGGATGTCCGCGCCTGCCCGATGTCCTGGTCGGCAACCTGCAAGCGTGATCGGACCTGATAGTTGCCGCGCTTCATCGCGTTGGGCAGGGTAAAGGTCAGCTCGTTGTTCAGTTCGCCGCCGCTGTCGCCGACCGGCTTGGTGAAGGTCTTGGTGTCGCCGTCGGGCGTGGTGATCTCGAACACCTCGCGGATCGGTGTCGCCGGTGCGTTGGCAGGCAGCGCCACCACCATGGAGTCCTGGATCGTGATCTGCTGGCCAAGCTGATAGCTCGGCCGCGCCGTGGCACTGGTATACGACAGCAAGGTCGGCTGCGTGACCGCCCCCAGGCGCGAGCGGCCATCCTGCAGCACCTGATCGTTGCTGCGCTGGCGGGTGACGCGCGAGTTGACCGCGACGCAGCCGATGCTGGCGACTGCCGCGCCCAGGGCGCCGCCGATCGCGAGACCCCTGCCCGTCTTCTTGCTGGCCAGCCCACCGATCAGCGCGCCCAGGACCGCGCCGGCGACAGCAGCGTCTTTGGCCTTGCAGGATTTGCCCCCACCTTCATCCGAGCCGCTGGCCATCGCCGGTGACACTTGCGTCAGGCTGAGTGCGGCGGCGAGGCACAGAGCGGCTTTCTTGCGGTGCATTGGATGGTTCCCCCTCGTTGTCGGTAATGATCTCATTGCGCGTTCCAGTCAGACGCCAGCGCCTCGCGTCGGCGGGCGGCGATTGTGCGCAGCATGGCGGCTGCATCGATTTGCCCCGGCTGCAGGCGCAGTACGGTGCGTGCATTCGCCTCCGCACAGTCGAAGTTCTGACGTCCCATGCAGTCGCGCGCTTCGGCCAGCGTCTGCGCGGCCAGGTCGCTCACGCGCGTGTCGGGGCTCGGCTGTGCAAGCGGGCTGGGCGAGGCATAGGTCGGAGCATAAGCAGCCGCATAAGCGGGCGAAGGCGTGGGCTCGGGCTGAGCAGGCTGCGCATTCATCTGCGTATCGGCAGCGAGTTCTGCGCTTTCGGTCGGCATCTCGGCAGGCGCCTGCTCGTCGAGCTGCGGTTGTGGATCGGCCGTCACTGGCGCTTCCAGAATCGGCGCGTCCTCCATGCTGTCCGCTGCTGCGACTTGCGGGGCGGGTTCGACCGTCCGATCGGGTGACAGGTAGCTGGCGGTGGAGACCGTCAACGCGGCCACGCCGGCAAGAACAAGGCTCCCTCGCCACAGCCGCGCCGGGCTGAACCGATGCGCCTGCATCTCGTCCAGCTCGGCCGCGACGTCGAGAGTACTGCCGGCGCTGTGTGCCTCCAGAGCCCGCGAGCGCAGCGCCTGCCGGGTGGAGAGCAGCCGCCAGCGGTTCAGAACGGCACCGAAAAGCGCGGTACCCGTGGCGGCGAACAAGCCCACCGCTCCGGCCTGGGCGATCGGTGCGAGCGAAGGATCCACGTTCGCGCCCGCGATCACGGCGCCGAGCGTGGCCACGCCGATCCCGCCGGCAACATAGAACGGCACGCGCGCCTGGCGCTGCTGCTCGGCATCGTGCGGCCTGCTGCCGATGATGCGGCCGGTGTCCTGCCCATCCATGATGATGGTGAAGCGCTCGACGCCATATTCGTAAGACAGCAGCCACACCGGCACCAGCATCGAACCGACCGTGTTGAACCGGTACGTGAACGAGCTGCGCACGTCGCGGACATGGCTGCCGGTGATCTGGCCTTGCACGGCATGGTCGACCCGGTTGCTCAGGCGGGCACCACAGCGACGCTTGAACAGGCCGTCCTGATCGATGTCGGCTTCGTGCATCTCCATCATGAAGCCGAGCGACAGGCGCTCGTCGTAGGGTTTGGCCTGCTGGATACCCGCCTCTTCGACGAAGCTCTTGAACTCGGACGGCAAGTGACGGCTCGCGCAGGCGAGATAGGCGAAGGTGTCGTGCGCGCGGCCGCTGACCGGGTGATAGTCGATGTGGGTCCGCGTCTCGTTGCACAGCTTACCATTGCGCTCGACCAGCACCGTCTCGCGCCGCTCGGTGCCGACCTGGGCCGACCAGTCGGCTGAGAAATTGCCGTTGTAGGCGAGGCAGGGCACGAACAGGCCGCGGTTGTCGGCAAAGTCCGCCTGTGCGAGCACGTCAACCGGAATGTAGTCGCCCGTCACCAGCCAGCGCAGCGCGGACGCGCGGAACGTCTCACCGTCGGTGCGGAACGGAACCATGCCATCGGGCTCGACCACCCGCACACGGCGGCTGTCCTCCAGGTCGAGCGCGTGGCCGCAGAAGTTGCAGTTCACTTCCTGCAGGGCGGCGTCGAACGCGAGGTCCGCCCCGCACTTGTCGCAGGTGATCGCGGCGGCGGTGGTGAGACCGTCGTTCAAGTCTTCCATGAGCATGTCGGTCAGTCCTGCAGAAGGGTGGCCAGGCGGTTGGCAATGGTGGCGAGATCGTCCTCGTTCGCGTGTCCGGTCGATTGCGTCCGAGCGAGTGTTGCGCGCAGCCGCGCCGTCTCGGCGGCGATCTCGTGGCGCGCTAATGCGGTAGCGCTGATCTCACCGCGGCGCAGACGGCGCGACAGGCGCTCAAGGCGCGTCGTAAGCGGGCAGGTGCGCGCCATCGCCAGCTGACCCAAAACGGCTTCGACCAGAACTGCGATCGAACGCACCGTGCTTTCGTCGGGAGCGACTGCCAGCGGGGCTGGGCGGCCTTCGGGTAAAGCCTGGCGCGCCCGTGCCAGCAGGACCTGAAGGCCCAGGAACAGGCCGAGTGCGACGAGGTCGATCATCAGGACTGCGCTCTGCGCCACCCGGTCGACAAGGGCGTACCAAATCACTCCAAGCACAAAAGCGACGGTCGAGATGGTCGTAGCGGCAAGCACAGCCGGCCATGCAGAGCGTGCCCGATCGCTGTATCCCGGAACGAAACCGCCGGCGAGGAACACGTTGAGAAGCGCCAGCGTCGCCGTCTGGCGCACGTCCAGCATGTCCGCTCCGCCGGCCAGCAAAAGCGCGCCGCCATTGAGCGTGATGGCAGCGATGACCCAGACGAGCAGCGCGGTCCTCATCGTCCGTTCTCCAGCACTGAGGCTTTTTGCGCAGCGAACTCCTCGGCGGTGAGGACGCCCTCGTCAAGCAGCGCCTTGAGCTCGCGCAGCAGAGCGATGCGGCCGCGTGTGCGATCTTCTTCGCTCATTGCCGAGCCGAGGCTGCTTTGCCCCACTGCGTTGCCGGCGATCACGCCGATCGCCCGTCCCAGCGGGAGTCCGGCGCCAAGGCCCAGCCCCGCGCCGATCATCGCCCCGGCCGCGCCACCGTCGCTCGCAGCCGCCGCCGCCTCGATCGCGTCGAAGCTGCGTTCCTGCTGATAGTTGAAGCCCAGGATGCCCATCTCGGCCTTGCGCGCCATGGCGGTCTTGACCCGCACGACGGTGGGATCATCCTCGGGCACGTTGATCGAGTTGACGTAGAAGTTGACGACGCGCAGGCCGAAACGAGCCAGTTCGGCGCTGATCGCGACATGGGCGGCATCGGCGACGTCGCGCAGCATGCCGCCAAGCTGAAAGGCGTTGACCGTTCCGTCCTGCACCAGTCCGGCAATGGCGGTCTTCACCGCGTCATTGATCGAGCCGCGAAAATACTCGGCGACTTCGCGGTGCGAGAAGCCGCGCATGGTACCGACCAGCGAGGTCAGGAACTCCTTCGCGTCAGAGACCTGCACACCCATCTGCCCGAACGAGCGGATCGGCAGGAATACGCCCAGGCCCGGGTCCATGATCTGCAATGGATCTACGGTGCCCCACTTCAAGTCGAGCGAAACCGCCTTGTTGACGAACCAGACCTCCGCCGTGAACGGCGAGCGTCCTCCGTATGGAATACGATAGAGCGAGGTCAGAACCGGCATGTTCTCGGTCGAGAGCACGTGCCGACCGGGACCATAGGGTCCGTCGATGGCGCCGCTGCGAAAGAGATACGCCTCCTGCGCCTCGTTGACGACGAGGCTGGAGAGCGTGTTGAGTTCTTCGTTCGGGAACTTCCAAGCCAGCACCGAGGCCGGACCGTTCCATTTGACTACGCTGGCGAGCGCCATTGCCATGCCCCACAGGCGAGATGGCAACCGCCGCAAGCCCCCCTTGGAGCGAGCCATCGTCGAACCGCAGCAAGTACGTGGCAGTCATGGCTGCGCCTATCCGGGAAATATCCGGAGGTCTTTCAAAGTACTAACAAAGTCTTACGTGCTTGTGAGGCAGTTTCGGAGCGCTATGGCTTCGGTCAGATGGCGGTCATCAGCAGCAGCGGCGCCTCTTGTTCTTCGCGCGCCGCCCCCAGCCAGTCACGCGCAAGCATGCCCTGCGATTCTAAAGCCAACAGCGGCGAAGCGCGCGTAGCCGCGACCGCCTCACGAGCTCGCAGTGTGGTCGCGGCTGATCGCGCGTGCGTGGAGGCAAGAGCCAACGCCTCGCCGGCAGCGTCGCTACCAGGAGCCGCCTGCCACTGCGAGGATTCCAGCCACGCGCGGGCCAGATCGGCTGCGCCGATGCGGCCCGTCATCTGCTCCATTCTCGCCGCATCGTCGCGCGCAACCTGAACGGCCGCCTGTGTCTCGCCTGCAAGCGCCAGGGCGCCGATCCGCATGCCCGATGCCATGGCAAATGCATCCAGCAGCGGAGTAGCCTCGATGACCGTGTCCGCCCGTGCATCGAGCAGGCGACGCGCCCGGCCCGCGAAGAACGTGCTGAGGCGGTCGACCTCGTCCGCATCATGCTGCCAGCCCAGGGCCGCCCTGTCCCCACTCATGCTCCAGCGCATGTCGATGCGCTCTGCAAGCCCGCGCAGACGATCGAACATGTCGTCCAGCTTCTCCGTTCGATCGCGCGCGAACTCGTCGAGCAGCCGGTCAAGCTTGCCATCCAAGACCCGCACATCCTCACGCACGCGATCGATCTTCTTGCTCATCACCGCAAAGCCGACCGCGGTGACGCCGATCCCCGCTGCGCCCAGTGCCAGGTTCGCGATCTGCAGCTCGTTGAGTACTGCCAAGCTCTGCTGCACGGCAGAGATCCCGGTCTTGATCTGCTCGTTTTGCAAGATCTGGACGCCGGCGCTCACCAGCTGGAGCGGTGCGGCCGGGCCAGCGTTCACCAGCGCTGCGACTTTCGACAGCGCACTCGTTTCCTGCAGGAAGCCGGCGATCTGCCCATTCGAGACGTTGCGAAT
Source organism: uncultured Sphingobium sp. (assembly GCA_913773715.1). The sequence continues at coordinate 4,378 of CAJYHD010000201.1, read as the reverse complement.
GACCGACCCATAGACGTCCAGTTGGCCGCTGCGGATGCCCGCCTGCAGCGCTGCTGGGATCTCCCGCAGGAACACGTCCGCAATCACGCGATGATCTCCATGGCTTCGTCACTGGTACGATCTACTGTATCGAGCAGTTGCGCCAGATACGGTCGTGGGGAAGGGGCGGTGAGAGCTGGCCCAAGCCACACGCGCGACAGTTCGGCGCGCGCGGCCACGCGAAATCTCTCGTAAAAACCGGCACGCTCGCCCAGTTCTCGTCCGAGCCGCGTCATGGCCTGTTCCGCACCTTGGCGCAGCGCCTCTGGAACCACGCTAGTGGCACCTTCGAGTGACAGACGGCTTGTGACCGATCCAACCGTGCCCGATGTTCTGCGCAGCCAGGCAGGTGCAATCCAACCGGTCGGCGCAATCACCTCGTCTTGGGGAAGCACCGGGCGATCTCTGATCAACGCGAAGCGCAATGCGAGCTTTTCCAGGCGAGGATCAATCTGCCGCAAAGCCCGCGCGTGGTCGTTGAACCAGTCATCGGCCATTGGTGTCACCTGCGCGCGCATGATCGGCCTGATCATGTCACGTGCAAACGCTTCTGTCCTGACGACCGAACCCGGCCCTACGATCGACTGCATCTGCTCCTCGAGCAATTGCATGGCACACCGGCTTGCTGCGTGCAGCGCGGCAATTGCCGTAAGTGCAGCCGCGTCGCGCCATTCGCGCACTGCAGCGCGATTAGCGCCTACTTCGAGATGCGGCATGTTCATCGGGTCAGATGGGCGAGATCACGTCGCGGTGTCCATCCGTAATGTGCGATCTTGTATGTTGATCAAGGCTTCGGCCTGGGTGACTCGTGCGGTCAGCCGCGGCAAGCGGATCCGCTTTGATGCAAGGGCACGCGCCTCGAGCTTCTGCAGTGGTGGACTTTGGTGGATAGCGGCCCGTCCGCTCTCGGGAGGCGTGCGCGAGAGAGCGGACGTTCGTTCAGGGAGCAGGGCAGGGATCTCGAACGCCTTCGGGTGGTGGATTACGGCCCGGCCGCTTTCGAGCGCTACGTCGACCTTAGCAGCCGTTCGTTCAGATCACCTATAAATCTGCCGCAGCTAATGACTAGCCTTACCGATCTCCGGGTCAGCGCAGAGCCACTAACTGAAATACTATCGGCCATTCACAACTGAGATGGCCGATCGTTGACCCAAGGGTGGAACGTAGCCATCAAGTAAGCCATCAGCGCACGGTCTGTAAGTTGCGTTTGTAACGGAGCGCTGTATCCCTCAGCGTGAGCGAAGGAGGCGAGCATCGGCGGCGAACTGAAGGTTGGACTTCGTCGCTGGCCGTGAGCATATTTCCCCCCTATGGAAGATCGTGCGCAGGCGGGGGCGGGCAAGTTCCTCATCGGGGTGACTGGCGCGCAGGGGGTCGGCAAGTCGACCTTCTGCCAGGCGCTTCGGAATCGCTTGGCCGAGGAGGGGCCAGTGATACTCCTCGACGGGCTCGGGGATCGGTTGAAGTTGGCCGGCGTGCCGTTGGGGCGTCATTCCGACGCCGCTACGATTGCGGCGGTGTTCGCCGCCCATCTCGATCGAGAGACGGAGGCCGGGCCTGGGCTGGCCATCCTTGACCGATGCCTGGTCGACGCGCTCGCCTATCCACGCGAGACGCAGGAGATGCTGTTCGACGCTCATGCCCGAGCCTTCGCCTTCTTTGGCGGGGTGCCGACGCGCGGCATCTACGATAACATGAAGACGGCGATGACGAGCGTTTTCACCGGCAAGGAGCGGGTCTTCAACCGACGCTTCCTGGTCATGGCCAGCCACTACATGGTCGAGCCGACAGCCTGCTCTCCCGCAGCCGGTTGGGAAAAGGGTCAGGTCGAAAACCAGGTGCAAACGGGGGTCATCGCAGAATGTCTTTCTGAGCGTACGTTAAGGGCGGATGGCTGATCCCGTGGTCCGCAGCGGCCTGAACCGCTCGCGGTGTTTGTCGATCTCGCTCCACAGATAGTCGCCGGTAAGGCTGATATGCTCCCAGCCCAGCGGGGTGACATGGGCGAGCAGGGTATTGGGCACTTCGATGCCGCGCTCGCGCAGGTGGCGGGCGGCGCGGTCGAGATAGACGGTGTTCCACAGGATAATGGCCGACACGATGAGGTTGAGACCGGAGGCGCGGTGCCGCTGGTTCTCGAAGGTGCGGTCCCGCAGTTCGCCGAGCCGGTTGAAGAAGACGGCGCGGGCGAGCGCGTTGCGAGCCTCGCCCTTGTTGAGGTTGGCGTTGGTGCGGCGACGCAGATCGACATCGTCGAGCCAGTCGAGCATGAACAGGGTGCGCTCGACCCGCCCGATCTCGCGGAGCGCGCGGGCGACGGGGTTCTGGCGCGGATAGCCGGCGAGCTTGCGCAGCATCACCGATGCGCGGACGGTGCCGGCACGGATCGAGGCGGCAAGCCGCAGCGTCTCGTCCCAGTCCTCATCGATGGCACGAAGGTTTACCGGACCGGCGACGAGCAGTCGCAGCGTCGGCCAGGGTGCAAGATCGCTCATGGCGTAGAGGCGGCGTTCGCCAAGGTCGCGGATGCGGGGCGCGAAGCGGAAGCCGAGCAAGTGGCACAGACCGAAGACGTGATCGACGGCGCCGGCGGTGTCGGTCGCATGTTCGCGGATCGCAATCCCGCTTTCATGGTCGAGCAACCCGTCGATGACGTGTGGGGCCTCGCCGACATTGGCGGCGATGACCTTGCTGTGGAAGGGCGCGAAGCGGTCGGAGATGTGGGTGTAGAACAGCACGCCCGGCTCGCTGCCATAGCGGGCGTTGTGGTCGGCGCGCGCCTCGCCGCGCCCGCCGGCACGGAAGAACTGCCCGTCCGAGGATGAGGTGTCGCCCGACCCCCACAGCCGGCTGAGCGGATGGGCGTGGTGATGGTCGACAATCGCGGCGAGCGCGCCGGCATAGGTTTCGTCGCGGATGTGCCATTCGGCGGTCCACAGCAGCCGGGCATGGGTCAGCCCGCGCGAGCTTTCCGCCATGCGGGCCAGACCGAGGTTGGTGCCATCGGCGAGGATCGCACCCATCAGCGCGGACTGGTCACTCGCGGGTGAACCGGTGCGGGTATGAACGAAGCGGTCGGCGAAGCCGGTCCATGCCGAGACTTCGGCCAGCAGGTCCGTGATCCGGATGCGCGGCAGCAGGCCATAGAGGCGGGCCTTCAGTTCCTCCGCCTCATCGGGCGTAGAGCGCCGCAACGGTGAGATGGTCAGGCGGCCGTCCTCGATCGCGGCGTCGGGCAGCGTTCCCTTGGCTGCGGCACGCTCCACCTCGCCCATGCGCTGGCGCAGCCGGTCGCGGTGCGCGGCGATTCAGTCGGATGCGGTGCCGCTCACCGCCAAGCCGAGCTGCCCTTCGGCACGCATGGTCGCGAAGGCCGGGGCTGGCAGAAGATAATCGTCGAGCGTGCGATAGGCGCGGCTGCCATCCACCCAGATCGCTCCGGAGGCGAGCCGGTCGCGTAGATGGACCAGCACCGCGATCTCCCAAGCGCGCCGGTTGAATGCACCATCGGTCGGCATGACGATGCGATGCCATTTGGGCTTGAGGAACGACACAGGCGCCTTGCGCGGCAGGATCGTGCGGCCGTCCGCATAAAAGGTGCGGAGTAGTTCGACCGCGCCGAGCAGCGGATCACCGGTACAGGCGGTCCGGAAGCGGAACGCGGCGAGGAAAGTCGGCAGGAAGCGGCGAACCACCGGATAGCGTTCCACCACCTCGTCAAGGCCGTCCTCGCCGGGGCGGGTCAGTTCCTCGGCTGCGCGCAGGCTCTGTTCGAGCGCCTGCCATCCGATCCGTTCATCGACGAGCGCCAGCGCGTTCCGGCCGGTGCCGCGCGCGTCCAGCAACGTCTGCCCGAGGCGGATATGCAGGCGGGCGGTGTCGCGGAACAACCGCGCCTGGTCGATCAGCCGTTCCGACCGGGTGCGATCAGCGCGCCGGAACATAGCGCCGACCATCTTCTCAACCATCAGGATGGCGGCGTCGGTCAGCGCCACCTCCATCTCGATCGCGAAGGCGACCAGCGTGGCGAGGCGACGCCGGCCTTCGAGCCTGGTCAGGTGCTGGGCGGTCATGATCGCCCCCTCGCGCGCGATCACCGCATAGCGACTGACATGGATGCGCCACGCCCGTTCGGCTTCAATACCGAGGCCCCGGACATGATCGAGCCGTTCGACGATCGCCTTCAGGTTGCCGGCACCGGGCGCTTTGGGCCAGTCGCGTATCCATGCCAGAGCCGAACGGGTGGGTGTTCCCCCGATCCGCAGCAGTGCATCGAGCCGTTCTACCCGATCCGGTGTCAGGTCGCGGCCGAGCCGGGCGAACGCCTGCCGCCTCGCTT
>CAJYHD010000200.1 GCA_913773715.1 uncultured Sphingobium sp. | reverse complement strand
GCCGCGCCCTGGCCCGAGGCGAATTCGGGGTAGAAGGTCTGGATGCCATAGAAATGGTCCATCGGGCGCACGATCGTCAACGCGACGATGGCCGGGTCGAACCCCTTCAGCGTCGTCTCCGTCTGCTGCTTGAAGACGTCATAGGCGACCTGATTGGTCGGGGTCAGCTTGGCACGGTCGATCTGGCCTAGCTGCTTCAGGTCCTTCTCGGCTGCCGCCCGTTCCGCCGCGATATAGGCGTCGGAAAAGAAGTCGCCGATCTTATCGGCGCGGCGCATGTCACCGCGGAAAATGCCGTTGATCGGATTGCGCGCAAGGCTCGCTTCGTCGCTCTCGTGGAACAGCGCCTTCAGCCGGGCATCCTCCTTGCCTTCGCCGGGTTGGGGTGCCGCGACGGGGGTGGCCTGGGCCAGAGCTGGGACGGGGGCGCTCAGGGCGAGAGCGGCAAGGACGACGGCGAGGGAGGAAGAGCGCAAGCGGATATCCCGGTGAGAGCGATAAGGCGTTTGTGGTAGAAAGCCTGTGCTCCACCCGCAAGCCATTGCCGGGACACGTTCGCCAAAAGAAGCGCCCCGCGATCGATATGAGATCGCGGGGCGCCGGAAGCCCAGTCGAACGGGGCGCTTTTTAAACGGTCGTCTTGTTCGTCGCGGCCTTGGCAGCGGCCGAACCGGCATTGCTGGCAGCCTTCACGACATCGTCGAATAACGACTTCGCACGGTCCTTGGCGGCGTCCTTTGTCAGGCCCGCATCTTCCAGTTCGCGCAGGCCGGTTTCGCGTGCAGCCTGGGTTGCCTGGCGGATCGTCTCACCTAGCTTTTTGCCGAGCGGAGTGAGAAGCTCCTTCTCGCGCGCCGAGCGGGGGATCAGCGCGCCGACGATCACGCCGACGACCAGACCGCCGACCAGAATGCCGAGCGGATTGCTTTCAATCGTACGGGCAGTCTTGTGAGCCAGTTCGCCAGCCTTGTCCTTCGATGTGTGAAGCGCCAAGGCGGCCTTGTCCTTCGCATCGTGATACGCCTGCGACGCGGTTTCGCGGGTGTGATCGATCTTCTCGCGAAGGGCGGTCTGCTGATCCTGGTGGGTTTCGGTGGTCATTGCGAACATCCTTCTGGGCAATGCCGCGAGGGGTGCACCCCCGCGAGCCAAATCAGCGTTTGCGCTTGAACAGGCGGGCGATCCGCCGACGGTTGAGAAGCAGGCCGAGCACGGCAACGCCGCCCGCGACCGCACCGGGATTGCTCCTGGCGGACTCAAGCCCGCATTTGGCAGCGGTCACGCTCGCCTCGCGCGCCTGTGCTGCCAGCGCCTGCGGCTCGAGCTTGGCCTGGATACGCGATGCGGTATGGTTCAACCGCTCGCGTGCCTCGGCCGCACGGATTTCCGCCTCTGCGACGGTCATGCGCCACCTCCCGACAAACGAGACTTGCCCATCATCGCCAAGATGCCCGCGATGATGATCACCACGCCGACGACGATCAGGGTCGCGGCGAACGGCCCAGTTGCCGGGGCAAGCGCGAAGATCAGACCGACGAGCAGAGCAATGAGCGCCGACAGCCCCAGCACCGCCGCAATCCCGAAAAAGACCGCCGCGCTGCGATAGCGGCCTATCTTGTCCGTCGCGCGCGCCTTCGCCAGATCGATCTCAGCGGTGATGAACGAGCGCCCATCGTCGACGAGTTGCGATACCAGCGAAGTCAGCGTCTCCGGTTCCGGCGTGGCCGCCGTGCGCAGGGTTTCGACGACGCGCGTCACGCGGAAGTGTCGGCCGACTGGCGGGTATCGATCCCCGACTGAATGACCCGCGCCAACGCGAAGCCAACGGCCGCCGCAACGCCGATCGCCACCGCCGGGCTCTTCGTGACGAAGGCACGGGCGTCGTCGAGCAACTCCTCGACATCCTTGTCCTTGATCGCGCCGGAGAGCGAGGTCACGGTGTCGGCCGCCGAGCGTGCATATTGGCCGTACTGACTGCCCAGCTTCTCATCGACCTGTCCGGCCGCATCGTTCAGCAGCTGCGCAACCTGATCGAGCGCCGAGCCGGCCTTGGCCTTGCCGTCCCCGGCCAGCGACTGGATCTTGTCGACCGCCTGCTGCTGGAACTTGGTGGCGCCGTCCTTCACCTGCTGCTTGGCATCGGCCAACCCGGCCTTGGCCTTGGAGGTGTCGGCATCCGCTCCGATCGGGGTGTTCGGGGCGGCGACTTCCGGGGCCACCGCGATATTTGCGCCGAAGCCGGGCGTCGCGTTGTCTGTGGCGGGAAATGTGCTGTCGTTGTCAGCCATCGAAAAACCCTTTCGTTTCGGCCCGGACGAGCGGGCGGTTTGCCTCTTAACCCCGGCACCGGAAGCACGGTTCCATGCTTTTAGCGCAATTGCCCTTCGCATGGTCACAGGGTAGAGCCGCGCCGAGACCTTCAAGGCTGATGTAGGAGCATCGTTACGTGACCGCAATCATCGACATCCACGCGCGTCAAATCCTGGACAGCCGGGGTAATCCCACCGTCGAAGTCGACGTGCTGCTCGAAGACGGCAGCTTCGGCCGCGCGGCGGTGCCGTCGGGCGCGTCGACCGGCGCGCATGAGGCGGTGGAGAAGCGCGACGGCGATAAGAGCCGCTGGATGGGCAAGGGCGTCGAAGCGGCCGTCGAGGCGGTCAATGACGAGA
>CAJYHD010000199.1 GCA_913773715.1 uncultured Sphingobium sp. | reverse complement strand
GCATATGGGGCAGCTGGGCTTTGCCGAGCCGTTCACCGGTCTGTTTACGCAGGGCATGGTGACGCATGAAACCTACAAGGCTGGCGACGGCAGCTGGCTTTCGCCCGGCGAGGTCAAGAAGTCGGGCGACGACTATAGCCATAGCGAAAGCGGTGCGCCGGTGACGGTCGGCCGCGTCGAGAAGATGTCCAAGTCCAAGAAGAATGTCGTCGATCCCGATGACATCATCGCCCAATATGGCGCGGACGCGGTCCGCTGGTTCATGCTGTCCGACAGCCCGCCAGAACGCGACCTGCCCTGGACCGAGGCGGGGATCGAGGGATCGTGGCGCTTCGTCAATCGCGTCTGGCGCTTGTTCGGCGAGGCCGATGCAAGCGCCGAGGGGCAGGACAAGGCGCTGGACCGCAAGCTGCACCAGACGATCGACGGCGTCGCCCGGGATATCGAGGCGCTCGGCTTCAACAAGGCCGTCGCCAAGATTTACGAACTGGTGAACGCGATCGAGAAGGCCAAACCATCGGCTAGCCGCACCGCTGCCATTCGCGCGCTGGCATTGCTGGTCGCTCCGATGACGCCGCACCTGGCCGAGGAAGGCTGGGCGGAGATGGGGCAGGCGGGGCTGATCGCCGAGGCGGCATGGCCTGCGGTCGATCCGGCTCTGCTGGTCGAGGATGAGGTGACGATCGCCTGCCAGGTGATGGGTAAGCTGCGCGACACCATCACGGTGCCGAAGGGGACTCCTAAGGAAGAGTTGGAAAGACTCGCGCTCGCCGCGCCCAATGTGGTGCGGACGCTGGACGGCGCGACACCCAAGAAGGTGATCGTCGTGCCGGATCGTCTGGTCAATCTGGTCGTCTAAAACCCGTCGCCAGTCGCTCAGGACAGGCTTGGACAAGCTCGGGGCGAACGCTTATGGAGTTTCGCATGAAGCGCATCCTTCCTCTGCTCGCTCTCGCCGCCCTGTCCGCCTGTGGCTTGCGTCCGCTCTATGGTGGGGGCGGGCAGGGCGCGGTGGCGCAGGGGCTGGGTGCGGTCGAGGTTGCGCAGATCGAGGGCAAGGGCGGCTGGCTGATGCGCAATGCGCTTAATGACCGGCTGGCGGCGATGCGGAGCAATGGCGCCGCGCCGCGTTACAAGCTGGTGGTGCGGCTGGACGATCAGATCAGCGGCTTCGGCCTGCGGTCGGACGCTGCTGTCACGCGCGAACGGCGGACGCTGCGCGCGCGGTTTCAGCTGATCGACGAGACGACGGGTGCGCAGGTGCTGGACGATACCGCCGGTTCGGACGCGGGCATCGACGTGACGTCGAGCGAATATGCGACGATCGCGGCGGAGGACACGGCGCTTGAACGCCTTTCGCAGACGGTAGCGGATCAGATCATCACGCGGCTCGCGCTCTTTTCGCGCAAGGCGGCCAATCCTTGAAGGCCAATCGCGGCCAGATGGAAAAGGCGCTCGACGCGCCGGACAAAGGCGCTTCTGCGGACATCCGCTTCTTCCTGCTCTACGGTCCCGACGAGGCGGGGAGCCAGGCACTGGTCAAGCGGCTGGAGCGGGCGATGGGACCACAGGCTGAGCGCATCGACCTCGATGCTGCGACGTTGCGCGAAGATCCGGCGCGGCTGGCAGATGAGGCGGCGGCCTTTTCCATGTTCGGCGACAAGCGCTGGGTGCGGATCGGCGGCATCGGCGACGAAAGCGTGGCGGCGGTGACGGCGCTGCTGGAAGCCGAAGCGGTGGGCAATCCGGTGGTGGCAGTGGCGGGCGCACTCAAGGCGACGTCGAAGCTCGTCAAGCTGGCGCTGGACGATAAGCGCGCCATGGCGTTCATTTCCTATCAGCCCGATGCGCGCGAAGCGGAACAGATTGCAGTCGGGATCGCGCGCGACTGCGGGCTGCGGCTGTCGCCCGATCTGGCGCGGCGGATCGTCGATCTGGCGAACGGCGATCGCGCGCTGATGACAGGCGAGGTCGAAAAGCTGGTCCTCTATCTCGACGCTTCGCCCGAAACCCCGCGCGAGGCGACGGCGGAGGCGCTCGACGCGCTTTCCGCCGACAATCCCGACACCGAAGTCGCGCCACTGGTGAATGCGGTGCTCGGTGGCGATCTGAAAGGGATGCACCGGGAGCTTGGCGCGCTGGCGCAGCATGGCACGGCGATGGCGGCAGTGATCCGTCCGTTGATTACGCGCGCGATGCTGATCGCCAATATCCGCGCGGACTTCGAGGCGAGCGGACGGCTGGAGGGCGCGGTCGAGGCGGCGGGCAAGGCCGTGTTCTGGAAAGAGAAGGGATTGGTGACGCGGCAGGTGCGGTTGTGGGACAGCCACGGCATCGGACGCGTGATCCAGCGGTTGGGGCAGGCGGAGCGCGCGACGCGATCGGGGCGCGGCCTTGGCGACCTGATGGTGCGCCACGAACTGTTGGCGATCGCACGGCAGGCGGCGCGGGAGCGGGCTTGATCGCGACATGGGCCGCGCCCATATTGCCGCCATGGACAAGCTGAACCTGACCGAAGAGGAATGGCGCAAGCGCCTTTCCCCCGAACAATTTCATGTGCTGCGTGAGGCGGGTACCGAACGTGCCTTCACCGGTAAATATAACGCCAACAAGGCCGACGGTGCTTATTATTGTGCGGGCTGTGGCGCGGAGTTGTTCGATTCCGACGAGAAATATGACAGCGGCTCGGGCTGGCCGAGCTTCACCGCGCCGGTCGATATCGACGCGGTCGAGGAACTGCGCGACGCGAGCCATGGCATGATCCGCACGGAAGTGCGCTGCGCCACGTGCGAAGGGCATCTGGGTCATGTCTTCCCCGATGGTCCGGGTGTCAACGGCTTGCGCTATTGCATGAACAGCGCCAGCCTCGACTTCAAGCCGCGCGAGGACGAGGCGACGAACTGAGTTCGTTCGCTTCGTTCATCCCAGGATCAGCCGGCCGTCTCCATGGAGGCGGCCAATTGCTTTTTCAGGCCGGGCCGCGTGATTTCGTCTGGCAGGGGCCGGGATTAGCGCGTATCCGAAGCGGCACAGATGGCACGATCAGGCAAGAGCAAGGGCGCGCATGGGCGCGCCAGAATTTGGACACTGCGCGTGCTGAAGATCGGCGCGGCGGCAGCGGTCGCGGGAGTGTTGGCGATCGTGATCGCAGTGGTGATCGCGATGCAGTCACTGCCCGACTATCAGAGCCTGCGGTCATCGCCTAACGGCCAGATGATCCGCGTTCATGCCGCAGACGGCAGCGTCATCGTCTCGCTGGGGCCGAGCTATGGCCGTTGGCTCGACTATGACCAGATACCACAGGTCATGACGGACGCCATGATCTCGACCGAAGACAAGCGTTTCTATCTGCACCCCGGCGTCGATCCGGTCGGCATGGCGCGCGCCGCCTGGGTCGCGATCGAACGGCGCGGCAGTGGGCGGCGCTTGCAGGGTGCGTCCACCATCACGCAGCAGGTGGCGCGCAACATCTTCCTCAACAACAGTTATAGTTGGGGTCGCAAGGTTCGCGAGATGGTGCTGGCGATGGCGCTGGAGCGGAAATTCTCCAAGCGGCAGATCCTCGAACTCTATCTGAACAAGGTCTATTTCGGTGGCGGCGCGTATGGCATCGACGCGGCGAGCCGGAAATTCTTCGGCCATCCCGCCACGCAGTTGCGCTTGCCCGAAGCGGCGATCATCGCGGGCCTCGTGAAAGCCCCATCCAGCTATTCGCCGACCGCCGACGCGGAAGCGGCGATCGGGCGAGCGGGCGTCGTGCTCGACCTGATGGAAGAGAATGGCAAGATCAGCGCTGCCGAACGGGCCGACGCCAATGTCGAGGCGGTGAAGCTCGCGCCGGAACCGCCGCAAAACAGCGTGCGCTACTTCACCGACTGGGCCTTGCCGCAGCTCGATGTGCTGATCGATGAGAAGATCGAGCCGCTTGACGTCTATACGACGATCGACCTGTCGATGCAGCGCGCGGCGACCGGCGCCGTTCAGGCCAATGTTCCCAAGGGGACGCAGGGCGCCCTGGTGAGCCTGGACCGCGACGGGGCGGTGCGGGCGATGGTGGGTGGTCTGGACTATGTGACATCCAACTATAATCGCGCGACGACGGCGACACGCCAGCCGGGTTCGGCGTGGAAGATTTTCGTCTATATGGCCGCGCTGGAAGCGGGCTATACGCCCGACACCGGTATCACGGACGAGCCGGTGACGATCAATGGCTGGAGTCCCCGTAACGCCAACCGGCGTTTTGCCGGTGATATCGACATACGTACGGCCTTCGCCTACTCGATCAACACCGTCGCGGCGAAGCTGGGAGTTGAGGTCGGTTTTCCGGCAGTCGCCGACATGGCACGGCGCTTTGGCATATCGACGCCGGTCAATACGCATCCTTCCATGGTGCTGGGAACGTCGGACGTGCGGCTGATCGACATGACGCGCGCCGTCGCCTCGATCGCACGCAAGGGGATCGCGGTCACGCCCTATGGCATTACCAAGGTGACGACAGCGGACGGGCGTCTGCTCTACCAGCATCAGGATGATACCAGCCGCGTGCTGGTAGCGCCTTGGGTCGCTGCCGGCATGACCGACCTCATGCAAACAGCCGTATCGACCGGTACCGGCAGGGCAGCGCAAATTGGACGCCCGGTTGCAGGGAAGACCGGCACGACGACCAGTAACAAGGATGGCTACTTCCTGGGCTTTTCGAGCGGGATCACGACCGGCGTCTGGATGGGGCGGGACGATGCGCACGTGGTTGGCGGATTGCAGGGCGGCCGCGCGCCTGCCCGCGCCTTTGCCGATTATATGAAGGTCGCCGTCGCCAAGCGGCCCGTCGAACAGTTCGAGACGCAGGTGACTTTGCCCGAATGGCAGCTCGAACCGGACGAGGAAGCCTATTATGGCAACCCGGACAACGGATCGGCCAGCGGCATGATGGTGGACGAAAACGGCCTGCCGCTCGAACGCACCCAGCCGCAACGCGAAGAGTCCGACGACGCGCAAACCGATGCCGTCGATCCGCAGGACCGTCTGCCGCCCCCCCGGATAGACCAGCAGTGGATCGACAATGTGCTGGGTCGCGACCGGCAGCGTCAGCGCCCGCTGCCCTCGGGTCAGCCTAACCCGTAGGCGACCCGCCGCCTGCATAGCGTTTGCCGTCGATCTCGCTGGTGTCCGGCATCAGGAAATCGACCTTGCCTCGCCCGAAGTCGATGGCGACGCGATCGAACAGGCGCAGCGCGCTAATCCCGAGCAGCAGGGCAGGTTTATCCCGAAGGCCGAGTTCGGCGAACGGGCTGGCGTCGCTGAAGAGAACTGGGACGCCGTTGAGATTTACGCGACCCATCCGCACCGACTTGATCCGGGTCACCTGCCCGATCAACTGGCCGCCCGTCACGCTTCGCAGGGTCGCCGTCAACAATTCGGATGTGCGTTTCTTGGCGATCAGCCGGTCGCGGAGCGCGATGTTGCCGATGCTGAAATCGCTGCCGGTATCGAGCATGACAGCGACGCGCATGCCGTTCACTTCGGAATCGAGCAGGATGAGTTGGCCTCTGCGGCGCTTGGCTTCGACGACGATCGTGTCCGGGTCAGCCCTTGGGCGCGTTGATCGACTGGCGGCGATCTCCATCCGGTTGCTGCGGAAATTGAGTGTCACGCGTTTCCCGTGAAACGTGTCGAGACCGAGCAATCCCGCCGCACCGAGATTGTCGGCCTCCAAAACCGGCGCATCGAATGCGTCGATCGTACCGCCGGCAAAATCAAGCTTTGGCACGGCGACCGTGCTCGCCTCTGACCGGCCTGTCATGCTGATGATCGTGACTGCCTGGCGGGGCGCCAGGGCAAGTTGCCGGGCGAGGTTGCTGGCAATGACAGTGCGCTGCGACCCGGTATCGATGATGAAATTCCATGGCCCTTTCCCGTCGATGCGGATCGGTATGCTGACCCGGTTGTCACCCGGAGAAGCGGTCGGCGTGACGATGGGCGGAACTGCGGGATCGAGCGGCGCGTCCTGGGCGCACAACGGACTTGCCAGCATCGCCAGCATCAGCGCTCCGCAGGCTTGAAGCCTTGCCATAACCGCATCCTCTCTTTTGCCGCATCATATCATGAAAGGGCATCGTCGCACTAGCGCAACGACATGTCGCGGAGAGGGGAAATTCGCATCGGGGTGTGGGGTATCGTCTTGACGGGGAACCGTCTGCATCGTTAAACGCTACCCTAATCATCCCGTCCGTCCGGAGCGGGACTCGATCGGCAATCGACTGGTCACCTTCCTTCCTTTCCGGCGCATCTTTCCTCCCTTCCTTATCGGACCCGACTCGCAATGCATCTCAAGGACCTCAAGAAAAAGGCGCCCGCCGACCTCGTCACCATGGCCGAAGAACTCGGCGTCGAGGGATCGTCCACCCTGCGCAAGCAGGACCTGATGTTCGCGATCCTCAAGGCCGAGGCGGAAAACGGCGAGCAGATCATGGGCGAAGGCACGATCGAGGTGCTGCCCGACGGCTTCGGCTTCCTGCGCAGCCCGGAAGCGAACTTTCTTGCCGGTCCTGATGATATTTACGTCTCGCCCAATCAGGTGCGCCGCTTCGGCTTGCGCACCGGCGATACGGTGGAAGGCGAAATCCGCGCGCCAAAGGATGGCGAGCGCTATTTTGCCCTCACCAAGCTTCTGTCGATCAATTTCGACGATCCCGATGTGGTCCGTCATCGCGTCAACTTCGACAATCTGACGCCGCTCTATCCCGACCGCAAGTTGGTGCTGGATACCGTCGATCCGACGGTCAAGGACAAGTCGGCGCGCGTCATCGACATCGTGTCGCCGCAGGGTAAGGGCCAACGTACGCTGATCGTCGCGCCGCCGCGCGTCGGTAAGACGGTGATGCTCCAGAACATCGCCAAGGCGATCACCGACAATCATCCCGAAATCTTCCTGATCGTGCTGCTCATCGACGAGCGCCCCGAGGAGGTGACCGACATGCAGCGCTCAGTGCGCGGCGAAGTCGTGTCCTCGACTTTCGACGAGCCCGCTACGCGTCACGTCCAGGTTGCCGAAATGGTGATCGAGAAGGCGAAGCGCCTGGTCGAGCATAAGAAGGATGTCGTCATCCTGCTCGATTCGATTACGCGTCTTGGCCGCGCCTACAATACGGTCGTGCCGTCGTCGGGCAAGGTACTGACGGGCGGCGTCGACGCCAACGCGCTCCAGCGGCCCAAGCGCTTCTTCGGCGCGGCTCGCAATGTGGAAGAGGGTGGGTCGCTTTCGATCATCGCCACCGCTTTGATCGATACGGGTAGCCGCATGGACGAAGTCATCTTCGAAGAATTCAAGGGCACCGGTAACTCGGAAATCGTGCTGGACCGCAAGGTGTCCGACAAGCGGATCTTCCCCGCGCTGGACGTCGGCAAGTCCGGCACGCGCAAGGAAGAGCTGCTGGTCGACAAGGCCAAGCTCAGCAAGATGTGGGTGCTGCGCCGCATCTTGATGCAGATGGGCACAATTGACGCGATGGAATTCCTGCTCGACAAAATGAAGGACTCCAAGACAAACGAGGACTTCTTCGACTCGATGAACCAGTAAGCGGCGGAGACGTTTGCCCGGCATGATCGATCTTTTTGCTTCCGCTGCGGCCGCTGCGCCTGCACTCGGATCACCGGCCGACATCTGGGCGCACATTGTCGCGGATTTCAGCAACATCACGTCGCCGTCGGCGCTGGCTGCCTTTGCGCAGGTGCTGATGATCGACGTGCTGCTGGCGGGCGACAACGCGATCGTGGTGGGCGCGCTGGCAGCTGGCTTGCCCGCCCGGCAGCGCCAGCGAGTGATCCTGATCGGCATCATCGCGGCTCTGGTGTTGCGGATCGGCTTTGCCCTCGTCGTCAGTCAGCTGATGCAGATCGTCGGCCTGATCCTGGCCGGTGGCGTGCTGCTGCTGTGGGTCAGCTGGAAGATGTGGCGCGAACTGCATCCTGCGCGTGGCGGGGACACGCCGCACGACAGCAGAAATGATGACATATCGGGAGTGCGCCCGGCAAAGAGCTTTGCAGCCGCTGCCTGGGCCGTCGCCGTCGCCGACGTGTCGATGAGCCTCGACAATGTGCTGGCGGTCGCTGGAGCGGCGCGCGAGCATCCCGGCATCCTTATCATCGGCCTGATCCTCTCGGTCGCGCTGATGGGCATAGCCGCCAACATCATCGCCAAATATATCGAGCGGTTTCGGTGGATCGCCTATGTCGGCCTGGCGGTCATCGTCTATGTGGCTGGCAAGATGATCTATGAGGGGATTGTCGATCAGCATGTCGGGCTGCTGACGCTCTTCGGCTGAAAACCAGGCGGTCTAGTCGGTCGCGATGCCCTTGATGTCAGCGGGCTTCTACTGCTGTCGGAAGATGGGATCGAGCCTGTCGCCCAGCCACCAGCGGAATGGCACCCGGTGGTCGGCCAACTTGAGGCTCTGCCAGATGTCGCCGCCGGGTGTCGGACGAAACGGATTGCGTCGGCCGTAAGCCCCAATTTCGATGCGAGCCGCTGGCGTATCGGCCTGCGTCAGGGCATGAAAAGCCAAACGTGTCTGCCACAACGGGGGTGTCCGCGGGAACGGCGAATGCTGTGGGTCAAGGCAGACCCATCTGGTCGAGTTCGGCGGGTACCACGCGGAAGGAAACGCGCGCCGACAATCTGCAATCTCCAGTGCCTACGCTCAGGCTGCGCTGCCGTTCCCAATCCAGCCTGGCCGGTGTAAACTGATGGGAGCCTTTGACGTAGGCGAAGGGGCCGGTGGCAAACCTCGACATCCTCCAGAAACAGCCAGGCCTTCATTGAAGGGTGGAAGGTGTCGGAATGAAAATCGATCTGCGGGGTGGATGGATCGTAAGCGTGGGCTGGAGACCGCAGATCAGGCGGCTGCGGCGATCGGTTGCTGATTGGGCCGCCAGTTCCACGGCATGAGTTCATCCCAGCGGGTAGCAGGCCATTCGTCC
>CAJYHD010000198.1 GCA_913773715.1 uncultured Sphingobium sp. | reverse complement strand
CGACCCATTGCCCGCTGCACAATCACATCCCGGACTGGCTGCGTCTGACCGCTGAAGGACGTCTGCGCGAAGCCTATGAGTTGTCGAACCAGACCAGCACCATGCCGGAAATCTGCGGTCGCATCTGCCCGCAGGATCGTCTGTGCGAAGGCAATTGCGTAATCGAATTTTCCGGCCATGGCGCTGTCACCATTGGCAGCGTGGAAAAGTTCATCACCGACACCGCCTGGAAGGAAGGCTGGGTCGAGCCGATCGTCCCTGGCAGTCCGACCGGTCAATCGATCGGTGTCGTCGGCGCGGGGCCTGCGGGCCTCACCACCGCCGAATATCTCCGGGCCGCAGGGCATGAGGTTCACGTCTATGACCGGCACGACCGTGCTGGCGGCTTGCTGACCTATGGCATTCCCGGCTTCAAGCTGGAGAAGGACGTCGTCATGCGTCGCGTCCAACGGCTGAAGGACGGCGGAATCATCTTCCATGAAGGTTTCGAAGTCGGCCGCGACGCTTCGCTCGAAGACCTGCGCGCTAAGCATGACGCGCTGCTGATCGCGACGGGGGTTTATAAGCCCCGCGACATCCGCGCTCCGGGCGTTGGCGCGCCGGGCGTCGTCAAGGCGCTCGACTATCTCATCGCCTCGAACAAGGCGGGCTTTGGCGACGCTGTTCCAGGTCATGAGGACGGCTCGTTGCTCGCCACAGGCAAGAATGTCGTCGTCATTGGCGGTGGCGACACGGCGATGGACTGCGTCCGTACCGCGATCCGCCAAGGTGCGAAGTCGGTGAAGTGCCTCTACCGCCGCGACCGCGACAACATGCCCGGATCGCAGCGCGAAGTCGCCAATGCGGAGGAGGAGGGTGTCGAATTCGTCTGGCTCTCCGCCCCGATCGCCTTCGAAGGCACCGACCATGTCAGCGGCGTCAAGGTGACGAAGATGCGCCTGGGATCGCCCGACGCATCGGGCCGCCGCGCGCCCGAGCCCGATCCGGGCAGCGAGTTCACGCTCGAAGCCGATCTCGTCATCAAGGCGCTCGGCTATGATCCCGAAGAACTGCCCAAGCTATTCGGCAGCGAAGACCTGTCGGTCACCCGCTGGGGAACGCTCCGCGTCGATCACAAGACGATGATGACCAGCCTCGACGGCGTCTTTGCCGCTGGCGACATCGTGCGCGGCGCCAGTCTCGTCGTCTGGGCCATCCGCGACGGCCGCGACGTGACCGAACATATGCATCGCTATCTGAAAGCGAAGGCCAAGGCGTCGGCTGCGGAAATGGTTGCGGCGTGACACGGTTGATCCGCCTCGCAACCCTGCCGCTGCTTGCGATCGCCGCACCGGCCTTCGCCCAAGCACCGACGCCTGCTCCGGCTGCGTCGGCTGAACAGGTCGCGCCCGTCGATCCGGCTCTGCTCGCCCGCGCGAAGCCGATCGCCGCCGTTATCCTGCCGGACGGCACGATGGCGCGGATGATGGGTCCGATGATGCAGAAGATGATGGGGCCGATGCTCGACGGCATGACCAAGATGCCGGTGCGCGATCTGCTCAAGGCGGGCGGGATGGACCCCGCCGAAGCCGACAAGATGCAGCCCGCGACGATCGAACAGGTCATGGCGATCGTCGATCCCGCCTATAAAAAGCGGATGACGATCTTCACCCAGACGATGATGCCCGCGTTGGGCAAATTCATGGGCCGCTTCGAACCCGACATGCGCGACGGCATGACCGAGGCCTTCGCCAGCCGCTACACGGCGGTGGAACTCGACCAGATCAACGCCTTCATGAAGACACCCGCCGGCGCCAAGTTCGGCAGCGGTTTCATGGAGCTTGCCACCGACCCGCATTATATTGGCAAGGTGCAACAGATGATGCCCGCGCTGATGCAGGCGATGCCGGAGATCATGAAGGATACGTCGGCAAAGATGGCCGCGCTGCCCAAGCCGCGCAGCTACAAGGACCTCACCCCCGCCGAACGCCAGCGCCTGTCCGCGTTGCTCGGCCTAGACCCGAAGAAGGTCGCACAATGATGGATCACATGGAATCTGAACGCCTCCGCCTCGCCCGCGAAGGCATGTACCGCCCCGAATTCGAGGGCGACGCCTGCGGTGTCGGCCTCGTCGCCGCGACCGACGGCCGCGCCAGCCGCCGCGTCGTCGTCTCCGCGATCGATGCGCTCAAGGCCGTGTGGCATCGCGGTGCGGTCGATGCCGATGGCAAGACCGGCGACGGCGCGGGCATCCATGTCGATCTGCCCGTCCGCTTCTTCGACGATGCGATCGCGGATTCGGGGCACAAGCCGCTGCCCAACCGCCTCGCAGTCGGCATGATCTTCCTGCCGCGCACCGACCTTGGCGCGCAGGAAGCCTGCCGCACGATCGTCGAAAGCGAGATCATTGACGCGGGCTACACCATCTATGGCTGGCGACAGGTGCCGGTCGACGTGTCCGTCATCGGTCAGAAGGCCCAGGCGACCCGCCCGGAAATCGAGCAGATCATGATCGCCGGGCCGATGCCCGAGGAGCGTGACGTCGCCGAATTCGAAAAGGACCTCTATCTCATCCGTCGCCGGATCGAGAAGAAGGTGATCGCCGCGCAGATCAGCGACTTCTACGTCTGTTCGCTGTCCTGCCGCTCGATCATCTACAAGGGCTTGTTCCTCGCGGAATCGCTGTCGGTCTTCTATCCCGATTTGCAGGACGAGCGGTTCGAAAGCCGCGTCGCGATCTTCCACCAGCGCTATTCGACCAACACCTTCCCGCAATGGTGGCTGGCCCAGCCGTTCCGCACGCTCGCCCATAATGGCGAGATCAACACGATCCGCGGCAACAAGAACTGGATGAAGAGCCACGAGATCAAGATGGCTTCGTTGGCGTTCGGCGAGCAGTCGGAGGACATCAAGCCCGTCATCCCGGCGGGCGCGTCCGATACGGCCGCGCTCGACGCCGTGTTCGAGGCGATCTGCCGCTCAGGCCGCGATGCGCCGACCGCCAAGCTGATGCTCGTCCCCGAAGCGTGGCAGTCGGACAAGGCCGACCTGCCCAAGGCGCATTCGGACATGTACGAATATCTCGCCTCCGTGATGGAGCCGTGGGACGGCCCTGCCGCGCTTGCCATGACCGATGGTCGCTGGGTCGTCGCGGGCGTCGATCGCAACGCGCTGCGCCCGCTGCGCTATACGCTGACCGGCGACAATCTGCTGATCGTGGGTTCGGAAACCGGCATGGTCGTCGTGCCGGAAACCACCATCGTCAAGAAGGGCCGCATGGGTCCGGGCGAGATGATCGCCGTCGATCTGGCCGAGGGCGAAATCTACGAAGACCGCGCGATCAAGGATCGGATTGCAGCCGAGCGTCCCTATGGCGACCTCATCAAGGACTTCCTGACGGTCGACGATCTGCCCGAAGTCGCCAGTGCGCTGCCGCAATGGGACAAGGCGGAACTCACTCGCCGTCAGGTCGCCGCCAACCTGACGCTGGAGGATATGGAACTGATCCTCAGCCCCATGGTAGAGGATGCGAAGGAAGCGATCGGGTCGATGGGCGACGACACGCCGCTCGCCGTCATTTCCGACACGCCGCGCCATATCAGCCACTTCTTCCGCCAGAATTTCAGCCAGGTCACCAACCCGCCGATCGACCCTCTGCGCGAGCGGCACGTCATGAGCCTCAAGACGCGCTTCTCCAACCTCCACAACATATTGGAGGAAGAAGCGCAGAACAGCCATGTGCTGGTGCTGGACTCGCCTGTGTTGACCAGTGCGGAATGGGCACGGCTGAAGGCGCGCTTCGGTTCTGCCGTGGCGGAAATCGACTGCACCTTCCCGGCCGAAGGCGGGCAGGAGCAGCTCCGCGCCGCGATCCGCCGCATTCGTGAGGAAGCGGAGCAGGCCGTCCGCGAGGGACGCAGCGAACTTTTCCTGACCGACGAGGGCGTCGGCCCGGACCGCGTCGCCATCGCCGGCGTGCTTGCCGCCGCCGCCGTCCACACGCATCTGGTGCGCAAGGGGCTGCGCTCCTACGCATCGATCAATATCCGCAGCGCCGAAGCGATCGACACCCATTATTTCGCGGTGCTGATCGGCGTCGGCGCGACGACCGCGAACGCCTATCTCGCCGAGGCCAGCATCGCCGATCGTCACGCGCGCGGCCTTTTCGGCGACCTGTCGCTCGACGCCTGCTTCGAACGCTATCGCACAGCCGTGAACGAAGGACTGCTCAAGATCATGTCCAAGATGGGCATCGCGGTCATCAGTTCCTATCGCGGCGGCTATAATTTTGAGGCAGTCGGCCTGTCCCGCGCGCTGGTCAACGATCTCTTCCCCGGCATGCCCGCGAAGATTTCGGGCGAAGGCTATGCCTCGCTCCACTACAGCGCGATGGTCCGCCACGAAAAGGCGCATGATGCGGCGGTCGTTCGCCTGCCGGTCGGCGGCTTCTATCGCCAGCGCAACGGAGGCGAGAGCCATGCCTATTCGGCGCAGCTCATGCACCTGCTGCAAACGGCGGTCGCAACCGACAGCTATTCGACCTATCTGCAATTCTCACGCGGCGTCCGCGATTTGCCTCCGGTCTATCTCCGCGACCTGATGGAGTTCAACTTCGCCCGCGAAGCCGTCCCCATCGATGAGGTCGAGGCGACCACCGAAATTCGCAAGCGTTTCGTCACGCCCGGCATGTCGCTGGGCGCGCTATCGCCCGAAGCGCACGAAACGCTTGCCATCGCGATGAACCGCATCGGCGCGAAGGCGGTGTCGGGCGAGGGCGGCGAGGACGCCAACCGCTTCAAGCCCTATGAGAATGGCGACAACGCCAACTCGGTCATCAAGCAGATCGCGTCGGGCCGCTTCGGCGTCCATGCCGAATATCTCGGGTCCGCCGAAGAGATCGAGATCAAGGTTGCGCAGGGTGCCAAGCCCGGCGAGGGTGGCCAGTTGCCCGGCTTCAAGGTGACGGAATTCATCGCGAAGCTGCGCCATTCGACGCCCGGCGTGACGCTCATCTCGCCGCCGCCGCACCACGACATCTATTCGATCGAGGATCTCGCGCAGCTCATTTACGACTGCAAGCAGATCAATCCGCGCGCCAAGGTGTGCGTCAAGCTCGTCAGCCAGGCGGGCATCGGCACGGTGGCTGCGGGCGTCGCGAAGGCGCATGCCGACGTCATCCTCGTCGCGGGCCATGTCGGCGGCACCGGCGCTTCGCCCCAAACCAGCATCAAATATGCCGGTACGCCGTGGGAAATGGGCCTCAGCGAAACCAATCAGGTGCTAACGCTCAACGGCCTGCGCCACCGCGTCAAGCTGCGCACCGACGGTGGCCTCAAGACCGGGCGCGACATCGTCATCGCCGCGATCCTGGGCGCGGAAGAGTTCGGCATCGGCACGCTCTCGCTCGTCGCGATGGGCTGCATCATGGTGCGCCAGTGCCACAGCAACACCTGCCCTGTGGGTGTCTGCGTGCAGGATGAAAAGCTGCGCCAGAAGTTCACCGGCACTCCGGAGAAGGTCATCAACCTGATGACCTTCATCGCGGAGGAAGTACGCGAGGTGCTGGCGCGTCTCGGCTTCCGCAGCCTCGATGAAGTCATCGGTCGCACGGAGTTACTCAAGCAGGTCAATCGCGGCGCCGAGCATCTAGACGACCTCGACTTGAACCCCATTCTCGCCAAGGTGGATGCGCCCGACGAATTGCGCCGCTTCAGCCTGGAAGGGCGCAACCCCGTCCCCGACAGCCTCGACGCGCAGATGATGAAGGACGCGCGCTCGGTCTTCGAACGCGGCGAAAAGATGCAGCTGACCTATACGGTGCGCAACACGCATCGCGCGGTCGGTACGCGCCTTTCCGCCGCCGTGACCGAGAAGTTCGGCATGTCGACGTTGGCCGACGGGCACCTCACGGTCCGCCTGCGCGGGAGCGCGGGCCAGTCGCTCGGCGCGTTTCTTTGCAAGGGGATCAAGCTCGAAGTCTTCGGCGACGCCAACGACTATGTGGGCAAGGGGCTGTCAGGCGGCATCATCGCCGTTCGCACCACTGTGTCCTCGCCGCTTTCGTCAAAGGACAACACGAT
>CAJYHD010000197.1 GCA_913773715.1 uncultured Sphingobium sp. | reverse complement strand
GCCGAAGTCCATGCCGAGCATCCGATCATCTCGGCGGAACTCCCGCCGCATATCGAGGGTCGGGCCGGCGAGCGGTTCGAAGGCGTGCTGCCGCCGGTGTCGTCGGCACCGTGCTTCTCAATCCGCAAACCCGCGCAGAAGCTGCATACGCTCAACGATTACGTCGCCGACGGGCTGATGTCGGAGGCCCAAGCCGACGCGCTGCGCGCCGCGGTCACCCAGCGCCATAACATCGTTGTCGCGGGCGGGACCAGCTCGGGCAAGACCACGCTCGCCAACGCACTGCTCCACGAGATGAGCTGGGTGGATGCCCGTGTCATCCTGATCGAGGACACGCGCGAGCTGCAATGCCCGCTGCCAGACACGGTCGCGCTGCGAACCCGCCCACCGCATGTGTCGATGACCGAACTGGTGCGCTCGACCATGCGCCTGCGTCCCGATCGGATCGTCGTCGGCGAGGTCCGCGGTCCCGAGGCGCTCGACATGCTCAAGGCGTGGAACACCGGCCACCCCGGTGGGATCGCGACCGTCCACGCCAACAGCGCGATCGCCGCGCTCTACCGGATCGAACAGCTGGTGCAGGAGGCGGTGGTCACCGTGCCGCGCCAGCTGATCGCCGAGGCCATCGACATCGTCGTGTTCATTTCCGGGCGCGGCACCGACCGTCGTGTCTCGACCATCGCGCGCGTCGCCGGGCTCGACCCCGACACCGGCACCTATGCGCTCGCCGTCTTCCCCCCGACCCATCCGTCCATCCCGAAGGAGATTTGACCATGATCGCTGCCCGCATCCGCCCGCTCGGCCTCAAGCAAACTATTCGGCGTTCCGCCGTTCTCGTCGGGGCTGCGCTCGGCCTCGCATTGACCGTCGCCACAAGCGTCCAGGCGGCCGGCTCGGGCATGCCGTGGGAAGAACCGCTGCAACAGGTGCTGGAATCCGTGCAGGGTCCGGTCGCCAAGATCGTGGCCGTAATCATCATCATCGTCACCGGCCTGACGCTTGCCTTCGGCGAGACCGCGGGCGGGTTCCGGCGCCTGATCCAGATCGTGTTCGGCCTGTCGATCGCGTTCGCAGCGTCGAGCTTCTTCCTGTCCTTCTTCAGCTTCGGCGGCGGGGCGCTGATCGCATGAGCGCCAGTTCGTTTGGGGGCGGCCAGCATATCGACGGCTTCGAAGTGCCGATCCACGGCTCGCTCGGTTCGCCGCTGCTGCTCGGTGGCGTGCCGCGTGGCCTCGCGATCGTCAACGGGACGCTGGCCGCCGCCGTCGGCCTCGGCCTCCAGCAATGGATCGCCGGGGCAATGCTCTGGGCGGTCGGACATACCATCGCCGTGATGGCCGCCCGCCGCGACCCCAGCTTCGCGCCCGTCCTCCTCCGCCACATCCGCCAGAAGGGGTATTTCGCATGCTGAGGCGCCTGAAATGATGTTCCTGGGCGAATATCGCGACCGCGCCGAACGCCTCGCCGATCACCTCCCCTGGGCGGCGCTGGTTGCGCCGGGCGTGGTGCTCAACAAGGACGGCAGCTTCCTGCGGGTGCTCAGCTTTCGCGGTCCCGATCTCGAATCCGCGACCGAGGCCGAGCTGGTCGGCGCCTGTGCACGGGCGAACAATGCCCTCAAGCGCTTCGGCAGCGGCTAGGCACTGTTCTTCGACGCCGAGCGGCGCGAGGCGCTGGCCTATCCCGACAGCGACTTTCCCGATGCTGCGAGCTGGCTGGTCGATGGCGAACGGCAGGCTGCGTTCGAAGCCGAGGGCACGCATTTCGAAAGCCGGTACCATGTGACGCTGACCTGGCTGCCGCCGGCGGACACGACCGACCGCGCGGGACGCAGCCTCGTCGAGCGCCCTGACGGCGATCGGACACGCGACTGGCGTGGCGCCCTCGAAAGCTTCGTCGCCGAGACCGACCGGGTGCTCGACCTGCTGTCCGGCTTCATGGCCGATGTACGCCCGTTGGATGATGGCGAGACGCTGACCTTCCTCCACGGCACGATCTCCGATCGCCGCCATCCGGTCGCCGCGCCCGAGACGCCGGTGTATCTCGACGGCATCCTCGCCGACACATCGCTGGTCGGCGGGCTGGAGCCGAAACTCGGCGATCTGCATGTCCGCACCCTGACGGTGCTCGGCTTCCCGAGCCTGAGCCGTCCCGGCATCCTCGATGCGCTCAATCATCAGGATTTCGGCTACCGCTGGGTCACGCGCTTCATCGCGCTCGACAAGACGCTGGCGACCAAGACGCTGACCTCGCTGCGGCGCCAGTGGTTCAACAAGCGCAAGTCGGTGACCGCGCTGCTGCGTGAGGTGCTCTATAATTCGCCGGCGCAGCTGCTCGACAGCGATGCCGACAACAAGGTCGTCGATGCCGATCAGGCATTGCAAGCGCTCGGCGGCGATCATGTCGCCTTCGGCTATTTGACCACGACGATCACCGTCACCGATCGCAGCCGGGCCACGGTCGAGGACAAGGTCCGCGCCGTCGAGCGCATCGTCAACGGCCTTGGCTTCACCTGCGTGCGCGAAACGGTCAACGCGGTGGAGGCCTGGCTCTCGTCGCTGCCGGGCCATGTCTATGCCAATGTCCGGCAGCCGCTCGTCCATACGCTCAACCTCGCGCACCTGATGCCGCTGTCGTCGATCTGGGCCGGCCCAGTGCGCAACGGCCACCTCGACGGTCCTCCGCTGCTGATCGCCAAGACGGCCGGCTCGACGCCGTTCCGGCTCTCTACCCATGTCGGCGATGTCGGGCACATGATGGTGGTCGGACCGACCGGCGCCGGCAAGTCGGTGCTGCTCAGCCTGATTGCGCTCCAGTTTCGCCGCTACCGCCAAGCGCAGGTCTATATCTTCGACAAGGGCAACAGCGCGCGCGCCGCAGTTCTCGCGATGGGCGGCGCGCACCATGCTCTGGGGTCGGCCGAAACCGACGGCGAGACGCTCGCCTTCCAGCCACTCGCGAACATCGACGACGCTGGCGAGCGCAGCTGGGCGGCGGAATGGATCGCCGCGCTGCTGGCGCACGAGAATGTGCCCGTCACACCCGAAGTGAAGGACACGATCTGGACAGCGCTCGGCAGCCTCGCATCGGCACCGCGCGAGGAGCGGACCATGACTGGCCTCGCGCTGCTTCTCCAGTCAAACGCGCTGCGCATCGCGCTCCAGCCCTATACGCTGGAAGGTCCGCACGGCCGGCTGCTCGATGCCGCCGAACAGCATCTTGAGCTAGCCGATGTCCAGTGCTTCGAGACCGAGGCGCTGATGGGACAGACCGGGGCGGTCGCCCCGGTGTTGACCTATCTCTTCCACCGGCTGGAGGAGCGGTTCGACGGACGGCCGACGCTGCTGATCCTCGACGAAGCCTGGATCTTCCTCGACCACCCGCTGTTCGTGGCGCGCATCCGCGAATGGCTGAAGGTGCTGCGCAAGAAGAACGTCGCGGTCCTGTTCGCGACGCAGAGCCTGGCCGACATCGCCGGCTCGGCGATCGCGCCGGCCATCATCGAAAGCTGCCCCCAGCGCATCCTGCTGCCCAACGACCGCGCGATCGAGCCGCAGGGCCATGACATCTATGCGCGCTTCGGCCTCAACGACCGGCAGATCGAGCTGATCGCCCGCGCCACGCCCAAGCGGCACTATTACCTGCAATCCGCGCGCGGCAACCGACTGTTCGAGCTGGGCCTCGGCCCCGTCGCCCTCGCGCTGTGCGGATCGTCCGACTCCGCCGCGCAGGCCCGGATCGATGCGACCCTCGCCGAACATGGCCGCGACCGCTTCGCCGAAGCCTTCCTGCGCGATGCCGGCCTCGACTGGGCGGCCGATCTCTCCGCCGACTTCCCCGGTCCTCCCGCTCCCCAAGCCCCCCAAGAAGGAGACAAGTAATGCGTATTCCCACTCGAAAGCATGTGATCGCGGCCGTGCTCGGCTTCGGTGCCTGCGGCTCGCTCGGCATAGGCGTGCTCACGATGACCGCGACGCCGGCCCACGCACAGTTCGGCGGCGTCGTGTTCGACCCCAGCAACTATGCGCAGAATATCCTGACCGCCGCACGCACGCTCCAGAGCGTCAACCAGCAGATCCAGCAGCTGCAGAACGAAGCGCAGATGCTGGTGAACATGGGCAAGAATCTGAGCCGCATCGACTTCCCGCAACTGAACGCGATCAAGCAGAAGCTCGCGGAGATCGACCGGCTGATGGGCCGCGCGCAGGCGATCGACTTCCGGGTCGACCAGCTCGACGACAAGTTCCAGTCGCTGTTCCCGAAGGACTTCTCGTCGGCGCTGCGCACCGATGCCCGTATCCGCGGCGCCCGCGCGCGGCTCGACGCCAGCATGGGTGCCTTCCGCCAGACAATGACGTTGCAGGCGCAGGTCGTCGAGAACATCCAGACCGATACCGAGGCGCTCGCCGACATCGTCGCGCGTAGCCAGGGCGCGGAAGGTTCGCTCCAGGTCAGCCAAGCGACCAACCAGCTCCTCGCGCTCACCGCCAAGCAGCAGTTCCAGCT
The DNA here is from genome assembly GCA_913773715.1 of uncultured Sphingobium sp. Next base: position 865 of record CAJYHD010000197.1, on the reverse strand, counting down.
CCAGCACATGATGGCCGCGCAGTTCCGCAGCGAGGCCGTCGAGCAGGCACGGCGTGCGACCCAAGCGGCGGAAGCGCGCGCAGCCACCAAGAAATTCCTCGGTTCCGGATCGGCCTACACGCCCGACTAGCCCCCGTCGGCCGCACGGCCCTATCCGGTCACCAGCGACTGACGGCTCCCCCTCCAGCCGCCGGTCGCCGTCGTGGGGCGCGGCACAGCTCCCCCAGCCGCGTCCCGCGACATCCCTTCACCAGCGCAGGAAGAACCGCTTTGAACGACCTCAACGTCATCGATCGCTTCCTGCAGGCGTTCATCACCTACATCGACAGCGGGTTCGGGCTGCTCGGGCCCGACGTCGGCTTCCTGACCGCGACGCTGATCGGCATCGACATCACGATCGCCGGTCTGTTCTGGGCGATGGGCGGCGAGGACAATGTCATCGGCCGCTTCCTCAAGAAAATTCTCTATGTCGGTGCGTTCGCGTTCATCCTGAACAGCTTCTCGACGCTCGCCGACATCATTTTCCGCTCGTTCGCACAGGCCGGGCTGACCGCCGGTGGCGGCACGCTGTCAGCCGACGATCTGCTCAAGCCCGGGCGGCTGGCCGGCACCGGATTTTCGGCGGCGTGGCCGCTGCTCGAACAGGCGAGCGAGATGGTCGGGTTCACGACCTTCTTCGACAATTTCCTGACGATCATGGTGCTGCTGTTCGCCTGGGCGCTGGTGATCGTCGCCTTCTTCATTCTCGCCGTGCAGATGTTCGTCTGCATCCTCGAGTTCAAGCTGACGAGCCTCGCCGGCTTCATTCTCGTGCCTTTCGCGCTTTGGAACCGCACCAGCTTTCTCGCCGAGCGTGTGCTGGGCA
>CAJYHD010000196.1 GCA_913773715.1 uncultured Sphingobium sp. | reverse complement strand
ACGTGCCGGGCGAGGCGGAATACCGCAACAAGGGTGTCGCTTATTGCCCGCATTGCGACGGCCCGCTGTTCAAGGGCAAGCGCGTCGCGGTGATCGGTGGCGGCAACAGCGGCGTCGAAGCGGCGATCGACCTTGCCGGCATCGTCGCCCATGTCACGCTGATCGAGTTCGACAGCCAGCTTCGCGCCGACGCGGTGTTGCAGCGCAAGCTTGCCAGCCTGCCCAACGTCAAGATCATCACGTCGGCGATGACGACGCAGGTGCAGGGCAATGGCGAACGAGTGACGGGCCTCAGCTACAAGGACCGCAATCACGGCACCGAGCATGATATCGAGCTGGAAGGCATCTTTGTTCAGATCGGTCTCGTCCCCAACACCGAATGGTTGAAGGACAGCATCGCGCTCAGCCCACGCGGCGAGATAGAGATCGATGCGCGCGGCGAGACGAGCCAGCCGGGCATCTTCGCGGCGGGCGATTGCACTACCGTACCCTACAAGCAGATCGTTATTGCTATGGGCGCGGGATCGACGGCGGCTTTGTCAGCCTTTGACTATCTGATCCGCTTGCCTGCCGCCGAAGAGACGGCGCAGGCGGCATAAGGTCAAAAAAAGGCCGCCGGTCCAAACAGATCGGCGGCCTTTTTTTATGCTTGAAGGATCAGCGGCACTTCACGTCGCCGCGATCGATCTGACGACCAAGCAGCGCGCCGCCGCCCGCGCCGAGCAGGGTGCCGAGCGTATTACCGCCGATGGCATTGCCCAGCAGGCCGCCCGCCACGCCGCCGATGACGAGGCCCGTGGTGCCGTCATTGCGCTTGCAATAATAGCGATTGTCGCGGCCGCGATAGATGCGGTCATCGCGGCCAAGCCGTCGATCGCCACCACGGCGCGCGGAATAATGCGCGGCCGGATCCCAGCCTTCGTTGCGGTCGCCGCGCCAGCGCCGGTCATTGCGGTCCCAGCGATCACGGCGATTGTCATTGTCGCGATGATCCCAACGATCGCGGTCGCGGTTCTGCGCCATGGCCATGTCCGGGGCAGCTGCCTGGACCAGCAGGGCGGCGGCGAGAGCGGCAAAAATCGACGTCTTCTTCATGGAAAAACTCCTTCCGCAGCGACAATGATCGTCGCGCGGAAAGGTTCAGTCAGCGACGGGACAACCGGGGCGCGAAGACGCTGGCGTCGATGTCCAGATGCGGGACATTTGCGGTAGGTTGCGGATCGGCGGAGGCCAGTTGCGTGCCGGTGCCGAAGGTCACAACGGTGCTGCCGGGGTCACCGACCAGCAGCGTATCGATCTTGAGCGCGGGGCTGAGCCGATCCTGTGTCACCTCGACCAGCGTGCCGATCTTCGTCATCGCGAAGAGTTGACGCGCAAAAGCATAGGGCAGGCGGATGCAGCCATGGCTGGCGGGGCGGCCCGGATTATGCCCGGCGTGAAGCGCGATTCCGTCCCAGGTCAGCCGCTGCATGAAGGGCATCGGCGCGTTGCTGTAGAGGTTGGAGCGGTGCCACTCGCGCTTTTGCAGCACTTCATATTCCCGCTTGGGCGTGCCGTGCCCCTTCATGCCGGTCGAAACGCTGGCCTCCCCGATCAGGCGGTCGCCGCGATAGACATGGACCATCTGCCGGTCGATGCTGATGACCATGTAGAGTGGGCCATCCGCTGTCGCTGCATCGTCGGTCCAGCGATAGGCGCCGGGGCTAAGCTCCGCTCCCGATGCAGGGACAGCGAGAGCGGCGAGGATCAGCAGGGCGGTGCACCGGAACGAAGGCATGACGCCTTATTAACCATGATTCTGCCCGACGCCAGAGGTGCGCTTCCGCCCCCGCCCGAACGGTCCCGGCTTGGGACAGGGTGCTGCGTCAGATCAGCGCGAATTGCGCGACGGGCGCGAAACTGCGCCTGTGGAGCGGGGTCGGGCCATGCGCGCGCAGGGCCGCCATGTGATGCGCGCTGCCATAGCCCTTGTTGCTTTCCCACCCATATTGCGGATGCGCCCGCGCAGCCTCTACCATCATGCGGTCGCGTGTTTCCTTGGCGATGATGGACGCGGCCGCGATCGACAGGCATTTGGCGTCGCCCTCCACGATCGCGGTGGAGGCCCAGCGCCATTTGGGGCAGCGATTGCCGTCGACCAGCACATGGTGGCAATCCTCGCTCAGCGCCTCGACCGCGCGGGTCATCGCCAGCATCGTCGCCCAGAGAATGTTGATCTCATCGATCTCCGCGACGGTGGCGACGCCAATGCCCCAGCAGAGCGCCCGCGCCTTGATCTCGCGCTCTAGCGCAGCGCGGCGGGGGGCGGTCAGCTTCTTGCTGTCGTCCAGACCCTCGGGGCAATCCTCGATGCGCAGGATGACGGCGGCGGCGACCACGGGACCGGCCAGCGGCCCCCTGCCCGCCTCATCGACGCCTGCGACGAGATGGGGGTGATGCAGGCTTTCGTGCGCGAAATCAGGCATGGTCATGAAAGCCCAAAGGCGCGCCCATGGGGCCGTGACCTTCGCCGAGGCCGGGAGCGAGGCGTAGCGCTTCGCGCACATATTTGCGCGCGCGTTCGATGGCGTCGGTCAGGTCCATGCCCTGACCCAGCCCGACCGCAATGGCGCTGGCAAGCGTGCAGCCAGTCCCATGGGTGTGCGGCGTGTCGATGCGGGCGTTGCTCCAGGCTTTCAGTACGCCCCGCCGCGCGATCAGACGGTCGGTCAGCATCGGGCCTTCGCCATGGCCGCCCTTGGCGAGAAGCTGCGTGTCAAATCGGACCGCGATCTCCTCACCGCCAAGCGCCGCGAGTTCGGGGATGTTGGGCGTCACGACCGTCGCGATCGCCATCAGCTTTTCGAACGCGGCGATGGTCGCGTCATCGGCCAGCATGGAGCCGCTGGTCGCCACCATGACGGGATCGAAGACGATCGGCACGTCATCCAGCGAGGCCAGCCGGTCGGCGACGGCGTTGGCGGTTTCGGCCGAGCCAATCATGCCGATCTTGACCGCATCGACTCCGATGTCGGTGACACAGCTTTCCATCTGCGCCAACACCATTTCGGTCGGAACGGCATGCACCGCCTGCACGCCCAGCGTGTTCTGCGCGGTGATCGCGGTGATCGCCGTCATGGCATGGCCGCCGAGCAGCGTGACGGTCTTGATGTCGGCCTGAATACCGGCGCCGCCGCCGCTGTCGGAGCCGGCGATGATGAGAATCCGGGCGATCGTCATGCTGCGTGGCGGCGCTGCGTCGAAGCGGGGTTATCCTTCAGCGCTTTACCGATCCGTGTCGGACGGTCCATCAGTTCCCCGCCGCAATTGGGGCAGCGGTCATCCAGCGCTTCGGCGCAGGGCGCGCAGAAGGTGCATTCGAATGAACAGATGAACGCGCCTGGCACATCAGCGGGCAGGTCCGTGCCGCAGCGTTCGCAATCGGGGCGCATTTCAAGCATCGGAAGCGCAGCCTTCTTCGCCGTCATAATAATCGACGTCATCGTTCGTGCGGAACATGTGGCGCAGGCGGCGGTCTCCGCGTTTGCCTGCGACGACGGACACCTTCCCGGAGTCGGGATAGGTGCAGGCTTCGACTTCGGCGATGGTGGAAATAGCGAGGTAGCGCAGGTCGGTCGCGCCGGTATTGACGATCTGGTGCGCGACCTCCGCTCCGCCCGTCGGGCAGGCGATGATGTCATGGGCGCGCAATGGATAGAGGCGATCGCCGAAACGCAGTTCCCCTTCGCCGTCGAGGATGAAGAACATCTCCTCCTCGCCCGAATGGCTGTGGAACGGGCATTGCACCTTGCCGGGCGGCAGGACGGTCAGGTTGTAGCCAAGGTCTCGCGCGCCGATGCGTTCGCCGATGAAGGCGCGCTTCGAATTGAAGCGGCCATTATCCTCGACATCGTCGAAGGAAAGCTGGTCGAGATTGATAACCGGGCCGGTCACGCCGCCGCCTTCTCCACGGCGGCGCAGATGCGATCGACCACATCCTTTACCTGATCCTCGCGATCGCCCTCGGCCATGACGCGGATGACGGGTTCGGTGCCAGATGGGCGAATGACGAGGCGGCCCGAGCCTGCAAGTTCGGCCTCCGCCTGGGCGATGACGCGCTGGACATCTTCATGTTCCAGCGGCTTGCCGCCCGAGAAACGCACATTCTTCAGCAATTGCGGCACGGGATCGAACTGGTGGAGCGTCTCGCTGGCGGGCTTGCCCGAGCGGACCAGCGCAGCCAGCACCTGAAGCGCGGCGACTGTGCCGTCGCCCGTGGTGGCATAGTCGGACAGGATCATGTGGCCCGATTGCTCGCCGCCGACATTGAAGCCGCCTTCGCGCATCCGTTCGAGGACATAGCGGTCGCCGACCTTGGTGCGTTCGAGCGCGATGCCCTGATCGGCGAGGCGGCGTTCGAGGCCGAGGTTCGACATGATCGTCGCGACGAGGCCGCCGCCGCGCAGCGTTCCGGCGCGGGCGAAGTTGGCGGCAATCAGCGCCATAATCTGGTCGCCATCGACGATCTTGCCCTTTTCGTCGACGACGATCAGGCGATCGGCATCGCCATCGAGCGCGATGCCGATGTCGGCGCCCGAGGACACGACCGTTTCCTGGCACAGCATCGGTGCGGTCGATCCGCAGCCATCGTTGATGTTGGTGCCGTTAGGCGTAACGCCGACTGCGATCACATCAGCGCCCAGTTCCCACAGCGCGGAGGGCGCAACCTGATAGGCGGCCCCGTTGGCGCAATCGACCACGATGCGCAGACCGTCGAGACGAAGGTCGGCAGGGAAGCTGGACTTCACCGCATGGATGTAGCGGCCGCGAGCATCCTCGACGCGGCGGGCGCGGCCGATGTCCTGCGAGGGGGCAAGCGGAATGTCCTGATCGAGCAGCACCTCGATCCGGGCTTCGTCTGCGTCGGACAGTTTGTAGCCGTCGGGCCCGAACAGCTTGATGCCATTGTCATAAAAGGGGTTATGGCTCGCCGAGATCATGACGCCCAAATCGGCGCGCATCGAATGTGCGAGCATAGCGACGGCGGGCGTCGGGATCGGGCCGAATTGCACGACGTCCATGCCGACAGCGGTGAAGCCCGCGACCAGCGCGTTTTCGACCATATAGCCCGAAAGCCGCGTATCCTTGCCGATGACGACACGATGGCGGTGGCTGCCGCGCTGGAAATGGGTACCGGCCGCCATGCCGACCTTCATCGCCAAGTCCGGCGTCATCGGCCATTGATTGGTGCGCCCGCGAATACCGTCGGTGCCGAAATATCGTCTGCTCACTCGTCCCTCGCCTGCTGTGGCGGATATCGTCCGACACCCATAGCAGGCTTGAGCGCGCTTGCCAGCCAGCGCTTAACTTCGCATGTTTCCCGCATTTCGTGAAATTAACGTGCGTGCGGCTGATCCTATCGAAAAGTGCAGGGTCATCATATCGGCGGGGTGGCAAATAGGACATGACGGCAAAAAGGCTCCGCCCTTTCGAGCGAAGCCTTCTGCCGTCAAACGCAACGACCGGCTAAGATCAGATCTTGTCGCCGAGCGCGCCCTTGACCGAACCCGAGACATCCTGCGCGGCGCCCTTGGCCTTCTGCGCCTTGCCTTCTGCTTGCAAGCTGGCGTTGTCGGTTGCCTTGCCGATGCCTTCCTTGACGGAACCAGCAGCCTTGTTTGCAGCAGCCTTCAGCTTGTCGGTGGTTTCACCCATGTCAGTTCCTCCTAATGTCTGTGAGAAGAACGAAGAGACCCCGATC
>CAJYHD010000195.1 GCA_913773715.1 uncultured Sphingobium sp. | reverse complement strand
GAAACGGTGTTCGGCGGCGTGCCGATCAACAAGCAGATCCGCGCGTTGTCGGGCGGCGTCGACATCGTCGTCGCGACGCCGGGTCGCCTGCTCGACCTGATCGACCAGCGCGCCTTCACCATCAGGGACACCGAAATCTTCGTTCTCGACGAAGCGGACCAGATGATGGACATGGGCTTTATCCACCCGCTGAAGCGGATCGCCAAGCTGCTGCCGCAGGATCGCCAGAACCTGTTCTTCTCGGCCACCATGCCCAAGGAGATCGAGGCGCTTGCGGGCCAGTTCCTGAACGATCCGGTCAAGGTCAGCGTCGCACCGCAATCCACCACGGCGGAGCGCGTGCGCCAGCAGGCGACGTTCGTCAATCAGGCGGAAAAGCAGGCGCTGCTGCACATCGTCCTCAAGACCGAGGATATCGATCGCGCGCTGATCTTCACCCGCACCAAGCATGGCGCGGACCGGGTCGTGCGCTTTCTGGAAGGCGCAGGCATCGACGCGTTCGCGATCCATGGCAACAAGAGCCAGGGCCAGCGCACCACCGCGCTCCAGGCGTTCCGTCAGGGCAAGGTCAAGCTGCTGGTCGCGACCGACATCGCGGCGCGCGGCATCGACGTGTCGGGCGTCAGCCATGTCATCAACTTCGAAATCCCCAATGTGCCCGAACAATATGTCCACCGCATCGGCCGCACCGCGCGCGCCGGGGCGGAGGGCGTGGCGATCAGCTTCGTGGCGGATGACGAGCGGCCTTACCTCAAGGCCATCGAGCGCGCGACGCGGGTGAAGCTGGACATCGCGCCCTTGCCGGAGAACTTCATGGAGGCGGTGCGCAACCTCCCTAAGCCCGCCGCGCCGCGCAAGGGACCTAGCCAGTCGCCTGCCCAGCAAGCCAAGCGCGCCGAAGGGCAGCGTCGCTATCAGGACGGCCAGAAGGCCCAGCGCGGCGCGCCCGATAAGGCGCATCGCGGCGAAGGCGACGGCGCGAAGAAGCCGTTCCGTCGCCGTCGTGGCGGCGGAAGTGTCGGCGCGCACAAGGGCGCAGTCCAGCGCACCGGCGCACCGCGCTAACGGCGGCGCGTCTTAGCTTCGATAAAAGACAGGCGGATGCGCAAAAGTGCGTCCGCCTGTTTTCGTTTTGAGAAGGTGTGAGTGTGTGGTGGCTGACGACCATTTTTAGCTATTCAGCTGCGCATGACGCATGCTCGAAAGCGGTCGATAAAAGTTGGTGTTTGCAGTAGGCGAGCGGCATCAGGCACCGGAATGGCAAGCAGATAGGCGATTACATCCAAAGAGATATTGGGTCTCTCCCGGCGCAAATCTTCCGCCGTCGATACCAATGCCGGTGAACGGGGATCAAGAAATGTCCACGGATTGCTCATGGTTATGCCGAGTCTGAGAACCTGCTCGTAGGTCATAAACTCGTCAGGCCACTGCTCTTTATCTATAATGGCTTGCCCCTCGGATGGGAACGCGACGCAGATAGTAGTTGTTGTAAATGCGATCGTCCTGCGCGATCATCCAGACTTGCGAACATTTGAGGCAGCGAGAGACATAGAGCCACCATTGCTCCCCGCCACGCTCGATGATTTGCTCCAAGGATGCAAACACGCGTTCGTCCCGCCCATCCGAACCCATTGGGACCACGGCTAGATCAGGCAGTGAATTGCAACAACAGCTTACATCGGCGGACACGTCGTCGCTCATGATCGCGACATACCGCCTTTGCGATGCGGCAGCTATAGCGCCTCATATTTTCAAAGCGGACAGTCCAAAACCCACCCCATTTGGACATATGTGGAGCATGCATCTTGCATGGTTGATGCACCTCGCGTCCCATGACATCACGCCAGCGGAGGCTGGCATCTCGGGAAGCAAGGGCTTTCGGGTCTGAGATCCCAGCCTTCGCTGGGATGACGCTCAGATTTTGTTTGCAAACATCGACCCGTCACCCGATCCAGTATGGTACGATCGTCCTGTTGTCCGGGTCCACATGGATGGGCCGGTCGGCGGGGGGGAAGGCGCGCTGGTCGCAGCTTTGGCGGGGGCAGAGGCGGCAGGTGACGCCGATGGGGGTGGCCGCGCCCTCTACCTCCAGCGGCAGGCCGTCGGCATAGACGAAGTTCGCCGCGTGCGCGATCTCGCAGCCCAGCACCACGGCATAGCGGCGAGGGGTGCGCTTGTAGCTGCCCGATGGCTTCACCAGCCCCTTCGCCATGGAGACATAGCGCACGCCGTCCGGCGTCTCGCCAAGTTGCACGTTGATACGGTCGGGCACGGCGACGGCTTCATGCACGTTCCATAAGGGGCAGGCGCCGCCGAAGCGCGCGAATTGCAGGCGGGTGGCGCTGTGCCGCTTGGTGATGTTGCCCGCCATGTCGACGCGGCAGAAGAAGAAGGGGATGCCGCGCAGCCCCGGCCTTTGCAGGTTGGACAGGCGGTGGCAGGCCTGCTCGAAACTGACGTTGAAGCGACGCACGAGGCGGTCGATATCGTGCCGCACCGCGCGCGCGGCTTCGCGAAAGGCGGCGTAGGGCATCAGCAGCGCGCCCGCCGCATAATTGGCAAGGCCGATCGCGAGTAGCCGGTCCGCGCCGGGGATGGGCAGCGCGGCCTTCGCGACCACGTCGGCGATCACCGCCTGCCCGTCGATCATCATCAACTGGTGCGCGAGCATGAACTTGCGGCTTTCGGTGGGCAGCGCGGCGTTGACGAACAGGCGCTTCTCACCGCGATAATAGGAACGCAGCGCGCTGTCGGGCGTGTCGGCAATGATCGTCTCTATGCCATGGCGGCGGGCGAGCGCTTCGACCAGCATGCCTTCGTCGAGCGCCTGACCGGCGGTGAAGCTCTCCGCCATGTCTTCGGCCAGGCAATCGAGCGCGTGGACATAATTGCCCGCCTCGTGAAACCAGTCGCGCGCGGCTTCCCATGGCAGACGGGCCTGAACCTCATGATCGTTGGCGATCGCCTCCTCGATCATGTTGATGCGCTCGTTGGCGCGCATATGGGCGTTGTAAAGATCGACATAGCGGGCGGCGAATTCGGGAAATTGCAGGTGCAGCTTCTCGATCCGCTCCGGCTCCAGCGCAGGGCCGGGCAGTTCGGGATGGCCGAGCGCATAGGTGAAAGCGCCGAGCAACTGTTCCTCCTCCCGCGCGTCGAAGCTCGCCCAGTCGGTGGGGAAGGCGCTGGCGACGGCAGCCTTGACCTTGGCGGTCAAGGGCCGGTCGTCATTCTCCATTTGCGACAGGTAGGAGACGGAAATGCCGAGCGCCCGCGCCATCGTCGCCTGGTCCATCCGGTGATCGAGGCGAAGCTGGCGCAGGCGCGGGCCTGCGAAGATACGGTTGCCGCGTGCCATGACCGCGACGATAGTTTGCGAAATCCGGTTTCGCAACTTGGCACTGCTTCGATGGTGACGCCGCGATCGCGCGGGTTTATGGAGCGGACATGACTGTTACCGAACCCCGTACCGACTGGACCCGCGACGAGATCGCCGCGCTGTTCGACTTGCCCTTCAACGACTTGATGTTCGAGGCGCAGTCGATCCACCGCGCCAACCATCCGCGCAACGCAGTGCAACTGTCCACTTTATTGTCCATCAAGACCGGCGGCTGCCCGGAGGATTGCGGCTATTGCTCTCAGTCGACCGAGGCGGAAAGCGGCCTGAAAGCCACTAAGCTGATGGATGTGCAGGCCGTGCTTCAGGCGGCGGCGCAAGCGAAGGATCATGGGTCGGGCCGCTTCTGCATGGGCGCTGCGTGGCGCAATCCCAAGCAACGCGACATGCCCAAGCTGGTCGCGATGATCGAGGGTGTGCGTGGCATGGGCATGGAAACCTGCATGACGTTGGGCATGCTGACCGCCGGGCAGGCGAAGACGCTGGCCGATGCGGGCCTCGATTATTACAATCACAATATCGACACCTCGCCCGAAAATTACGCGAAAGTCATCACAACCCGGACCTTCGAGGATCGGATCGAGACGCTGGAGAATGTCCGCGACGCCGGGATCAACGTGTGCTGCGGCGGGATCGTCGGCATGGGCGAGACGCGGAGCGACCGTATCGGCTTCCTCCATGCGCTCGCCACGATGCCGCATCCCGAAAGCGTGCCGATCAACGCGCTGGTGCCGGTGGCGGGAACCGTGCTGGGCGACATGCTGAAGGATACGCCGCTCGCAAAGATCGATGAGGTAGAGTTCGTGCGTACCGTGGCCGTGGCGCGGATCGTGATGCCCCGGTCGATGGTTCGGCTGTCGGCGGGACGCGAGAGCATGAGCGAGGCCTGTCAGGCTCTGTGCTTCATGGCGGGCGCGAACAGCATCTTCACCGGCGACAAGCTGCTGACGGCGGCCAATGCGGGCGACGACAAGGATTCGGCGCTGCTCGGTAAGCTGGGGCTGACGGCGATGGCCGCGCAGCCGCATGGGCATCTGGAAGCGGCGGAATGATGCTGGTCTGGCTGGCGGCGGCTACGGCTGCGGCGACGGGCTGCAATGCGCCGCGCAGCCAGGTGCAGATGACGCAGTGCGCTTCGCAGGCCTACCGCCAAGCCGACGCAGTCATGACGCGGCAGTGGAAAACGACATACGCTTATATGAAGGCGCGCGATGCCATGGACAGCTCACGCGGCGGCGGGTTCGGCTATGCTGCGGCTCTGCTTGCCAGCCAGCGGGCATGGCTCACCTATCGCGACGCGCAATGCGTCATCGCGGCGGGCGAGTTTGCGGGCGGGTCGGCGCAGCCGATGGCGAATGCACAATGCAAGGAGCGGCAGACCAATTTGCGCACGCAGGAGCTGAAGCGGCTGCTCTGGCAGCGTTGAGGCCTGCAAAATCCTCGCGCGGGGGTGACGCAGGGAAGGCGGCGCGCTATCGCGGCCCGTAATGACTGAGTATTTGGCGCCGCTGCGTTTGCGGCTCGATCACGATGCCCTTGTCTCCAACTGGCGCTGGCTGAAGGATCAGTCGGGCGGGGCCGCATGCGGCGCTGCGGTCAAGGCGAACGGCTATGGGCTGGGAGCGATAGAGGTCACGCGCCGGTTGATGCGGGCGGGATGCCGCGACTTCTTCGTATCCAACTGGGGCGAGGCGGCGGAA
>CAJYHD010000194.1 GCA_913773715.1 uncultured Sphingobium sp. | reverse complement strand
TCGGCACGGACGCATCGGCATTGATCGACTTCCTGGGCAAAATCATTGGGGCACTCCCTGACGTCCAAATCATCTTGCAGAACGCGCCTGCACCTCGCGGCTCAGACCTTTCGCCGCAGGCGATCGTAGAGATCGTAAATGCCCTGCCGCAGGTGACGTACGTCAAGGAAGAAACCCTTCCCGCCGGTCCAGCGATCAGTCACATCATCGCCAATGCGCCATCATCGCTTAAGGGTGTCATCGGTGGCGGGGGCGCTCGCTACATTCTCGACGAATATGCCCGAGGTGCTACGGCCGCGATGCCCGCGCTGGAGATCGCCGAGGAACATGTGGCCATTGACCGGGCGCTTGTTGCCGGGCGGCATAAGGATGCTCGCAGGATCTATGTCCGCACCCTGCCGCTTCTGGTACTTCAGGCGGTCTACCGCATGCGGTTGACCAAATATGTGCTGGCCCGTCGCGGCGTGATCGATCGCCTCGGCGTGCGTGCGCCGACACCCGAACTTGATGCGGCAGCCATTGCCGATATTGACGCTAATCTGGTCGAACTCGGTCTTGTTACCCCGGAGGCCGCATGAATAGCCCCGTCACATCCATCGAAGTTTTCACGCTGACGCAGCCGCGAAAGGTTCCTTATCTCGGCGCGCTCCGGGAAGGGGAGGTGGTCAATCCCAATGGTTACATCGTTCGCAAGGGTAACCGAACAGTATATCCTACGTTTGACCGGAGCGTGTTGGTCCGCATGACGACAAAGTCCGGCATTGTAGGTTGGGGAGAGACCTATGGTATCGTAGCGCCCGGCGCGGTGGCCGCTTTGATCAACGATCTTCTGGCCGGTTTCGTCATTGGGCGCGATGCGTCCGATCCAGCTGCGATCTATGACGACCTATACGATATGATGCGGGTACGCGGTTATACCGGAGGATTTTACGTCGATGCGCTTGCCGCACTCGACATTGCGCTTTGGGACATCGCCGGGCAGGAAGCTGGGAAATCGGTTCGCGAGCTTCTTGGCGGAGGTGTGGAAAGCTTCCCGGCCTATGTTTCGGGTTTGCCCGAAAAGACATTGAAGGCACGGGGTGATCTCGCAAAATACTGGCAGGATCGTGGTTTTGATGCTTTCAAATTCGCCACACCGGTGGCTGACGATGGCCCGGCGGCCGAAATCGCCAACCTTCGGCACGTGCTTGGCCCGCAGGCAAAGATTGCCGCCGACATGCACTGGAACCAGACGCCGGAACGAGCGCTGGAGCTCATTGCCGAAATGAAACCTTTCGACCCCTGGTTTGCCGAAGCCCCGGTCTGGACCGAAGACATAGGCGGACTGGAAAAGGTTTCGAAGGGAACAGACGTTCCGATTGCCGTTGGCGAGGAATGGCGCACCCATTGGGACATGCGCGCCCGGGTCGAGCGCTGCCGCATCTCCATCGTGCAGCCGGAGATGGGACACAAGGGTATCACCAATTTCGTCCGCATTGGCGCTCTTGCGGCCGAGCATGGCATCGATGTCATCCCACACGCAACCGTTGGTGCGGGCATCTTCCTCGCCGCCAGCCTGCAGGCGTCGTCAACATTGGCGACCCTGAAGGGTCACGAGTTTCAGCACTCGATATTCGAGCCCAACCGCCGCCTGCTTGCTGGCGACATGGATTGCCGCGAAGGCAGCTACTACCTGCCTTCCGGACCGGGACTTGGCGTCAAGCCGTCGGAGGCGGCACTCGCACTTATTGAACGTATCTGAACTGGTTTTCTGGAGGAGGAACCCATGACCAAAGGAATAAAGAAGCTGGCGCTTGGCACAGCGACCGCGATGCTGATGACAATGGGCGCATTTGCGCCTGCCATGGCTGATACGGTGCTGAAATTCATCTCTTGGCAAACCGACGATGCCGGTACCGGCGAATGGTGGCGTTCCGCCATCGCCGCCTTCGAGAATCAGCATCCGGGCGTGAAAATCGAGTTCACCAAAGCTGAGCGTAGTTCCTACGCAGATACGATGACGACGCTTTTTGCGGCCAATCAGCCACCGCAAATCGTGCATCTGGCGTCTTTCGAGTTTCAGATGTTTGCCGATAGCGGGTGGCTCGAGCCTCTCGATCCTTGGCTGAAGAAGGACGGCATCGACATGAAGGGTTGGGCCGGACAGCAAAAATGCGAATGGAATGGAGAAACCGTCTGCATCATGACCAACTATTTCGGGTTCGTGATGGCTTACAATAAAAAGATTTTAGATGAGGCGGGCGTCGCGGTTCCGAAGACCTATGATGAGTTCCTGGCCGCTGCGAAAGCGACAACGAAAGATCTGAACGGCGACGGCATTGTCGATCAGTTCGGCACTGGCCATGAAACCAAGGGCGGTCCGGGCCAATATCTGACAGAGATGCTGAACTACATCCTCGACGCCGGAGCCTACTGGACGGACAAGGATGGCAACATCACCATCGACACGCCACAAATGGTCGAGGGTCTTTCACGCTGGAAAACCGTGATGAAGAGCGGCGTCAGCCCAGTGGATATGAGCGCCAGCGACGTGCGCAAGCTTTTTGCCGATGGCAAAATGGCGATGCGCCTCGATGGACCGTGGCTCTACGGTACAACCGAAAAGGGTTCGGCCAAGGCTGACATCGTTTATGTCGCTCCGCCGCTTCACCCGCCGCTCGGCGGTTCATCCAACGTGCTGGCCATGCCGGCTGATATCCCCGACGACCAGAAAGCCCTTGTATGGGATTTTATCAAGTTGACGATGTCACCAGAATTCCAGCGCAGCTACGCCACCCTCGGCGGGAATACGCCGCCAAGCCCGACTGCCGACGTCTCGGGTGTGGAGAAGACCATCCCACATTTTCCTGTGCTGATCGAGACGATGAAGGCCGCATCCGATGCGGGGATCGACCGCATCCCGACTGGACTTGAGCTCTTCTACAATGAGTTTAGCAAGATGGTGATGGAAGAAAGCCAGAGGATGATCATTCAGGATCTCGATCCGGCAGAAGTGGCCAAAACCATGCAGGCCAAGGCCGAAGCCATTAAGGGTTAATCCCGTCGTTTTGCCATTGCCCATTTGAAGGGCTGTTGGCCACCATTCGCATCCGGCAGGAGGACCATCCATGACCGAACCCGTTCAGGCTGGGCGTCGCAAGTTTTTCGATCTTGCGCGTCCTAGCCGACAACATCTCCTCGGCTATATTCTGATCGCGCCCGCGGTCCTGATGGTTGCCGCCATCATCGTCTGGCCGCTCGTTCTGGCCATCGACCTGTCGTTTCAGCAGGTCAAGATACCGCGGCTCGGCGGGGCTGGCCGTCCATTCTCCCTTGCCAATTATAATTGGCTGTTTTCGTCGCCGGAATTCTGGTTGGCGTGTTGGGTAACACTGAAGCTGGTGATTGTCGTCACCGCAGGCAGCGTTGCCGTTGGTCTGAGCACGGCGCTTCTCGCCAACAATCGCTTCAAGGGGCGAGCCGTCGCGCGGCTGGGAATGGCACTGCCTTGGGCCGTGCCGGAGATCATTGCGGTTGTCATCTTTGCGTGGATGTTCGACACGTCCTTTGGCCTGTTCGGCTGGCTGTCGATCAAGCTCGGTTTTACCGACCAGATGATACCTTGGGTCAGTAGTTCCACGGCGGCCTTTTGGGCCGTTGCCATTACCATGGTGTGGAAGGGCTTTCCCTTCGTGTCGATCATGTGCCTTGCCGGTCTACAATCCATTCCCGCTGATTATTACGCGGCCGCCAAGGTAGATGGCGCGAGTGTGTGGCAGCGGTTCCGCTGGATCACAATGCCGCTGTTGATGCCGGTTCTAGGCGTGACGCTGGTGCTGACGCTGCTGTGGGTGTTCCGCGACTTTTCGATTATCAAGGTTCTGACCGGTGGCGGGCCGCTGCGTTCGACGCAGACGCTGTCCATCATGACCTATGACCAGGCCTTCCAGTATCACAATTTCGGCCGCGCCGCCGCTGTCGGCGTGTTGACGCTGGTGATCTGCATCGTCGCGAGCCTGTTGATGCTCGGCCGGCGTTCGAAATCGATCTATTGAGGGGGCTTTGATGAAACGGACATTTTTACAGAGCCTTGCTCTCTACGCGACCGTCATCTTCACGCTGGTCATGATCCTCTTCCCGGTCTACTGGCTTCTCGTCACGGCGCTATCCACCACTGATGAGCTATACCGACTGCCGCCGACCTTCTGGCCGGAAGACGCGCAGTGGGACATATTCGCCCGTGTCTGGGCCGCAAAACCTATCCTGCTCTGGCTCTGGAATTCGATGCTGGCGGCCATCGGTTCTGTGGCGCTGTCGATGCTGGTTTCGGTCAGCGCCGGTTACGCGCTATCGCGTTATTCCATGAGGGGCGGCGCGACTATGGGTCTCTTCGTTCTGACGGCGAAGATGTTGCCCGCAACCTTGCTGGTCATACCGCTGTTTTCGATCTTCTCCAGCTTCGGCCTGATCGGTAGCCTGTGGACGCTGGTGCTGGCGCATTCGACTATGATCATTCCGTTCGCCACATGGATGCTAAAAGGCTATTTCGATACGATTCCTAAAGAACTGGAACAGGCCGCCATGGTCGACGGCTGTTCACCAGTTGGCGCGATGGTGCGCGTTGTGCTTCCCATCGCAACGCCCGGTCTGGCCGCCACCGCACTCTATGCCTTCGTGCTGAGTTGGGCCGACTATGCCTATGCCCGCACCTTTCTCGTCAACTCGCCGGACAATTGGACGGCTAATCTCGGCATCACCACGATGCAAGGCGAATACGTCACCTACTGGAATGACATTTCCGCCGCATCCGTGTTCATCGCGCTGCCGATCATCGCAATCTACCTGTTCCTTGAACGTTATTTGGTCGGCGGCCTGACCGCTGGCGCGGAGAAATAAGCATGGCCAATATTTCCATTCGCAACGTCAGCAAGTCTTATGGTGCCCTTAATGTGCTCAGGCCGTTCTCGCTCGAAATCGAGAACGGAGAGTTCGTGGTGCTGGTCGGGCCATCGGGCTGCGGCAAGTCGACAATGCTGAAAATCCTTGCTGGTCTCGAGCCGGCCAGCGAGGGACAAATTTTTATCGGTGATAACGAGGTCACGGATCTTGCGCCCGGAGACCGCGATATTGCCATGGTGTTCCAAAACTATGCACTTTACCCGCATCTGACCGTGCGCCAGAATATTGGCTTCGGTCTGAAGATGCGCGGCACCGATAAGGCTGAGCTCGACCGCCGTGTAGACGATGCGGCGCGCATTCTGGAAGTAACGCCCTATCTTGATCGTAAGCCCAAGGACCTCTCCGGGGGGCAGCGT
Source organism: uncultured Sphingobium sp. (assembly GCA_913773715.1). The sequence goes on along the minus strand of CAJYHD010000194.1, from coordinate 3,587 downwards.
CAGCGCGTCGCTCTTGGTCGCGCTATCGTGCGCCAGCCGCAGGCCTTCCTAATGGATGAGCCCTTGTCCAACCTCGACGCAAAGCTACGTGTCCACATGCGTGCCGAAATCGGCGCTTTGCACAAACGCATCGGCGTCACCACAGTTTACGTCACACATGATCAGGTGGAAGCCATGACCATGGCGGACCGCGTGGTTATCATGCAGGGCGGCGTCATTCAGCAGATCGCTGGGCCGGACGAGCTTTTCAACAATCCGGCCAATCTCTTCGTTGCCGGTTTCATCGGCTCGCCGGGTATGAATTTTCTGAATGCGGAGCTACACAACGGTGCGCTAAAACTGTTTGGTCAAACAATCACCATGCCATCTGCGAAGGCCCGTGAGGGCAATGTGGTTGTCGGTCTGCGACCTGAGCACCTGACCCTGGGCGACGCGCCCGTGACTTTCACCGTCCGCCCGACACTGGTGGAAAGTTTGGGGTCGGAGAAGTACGTTTACTTCGACGACGAAGCCGCAAGGGTAGCCGATGGAGAGGACGGTAAGTCGAAGGGGCTGATAGCGCGCGTCTCGCACACCGGCAATCTTCCTGGCAATGAGGCCCTAAGGCTTGGTTTCGATCCTGCTCAGCTTTACTTCTTCGACGCGAAGACCGGAGTACGGCTATGATCCTTGTCACCGGATCGGCAGGCCGTGTCGGGCGCGCCGTGGTAGCGGCATTGCGCTCACGGGGCCGCATCGTTCGCGGCCTTGATTTGAGGCCGTCTGGAACCGGGGGCGAGGAAATTGTTGGTTCGCTCGAAGATGCCGAGGCTATTTTCAAAGCCATGGACGGCGTGAGCGATGTCCTGCATCTAGGAGCCTTCATGTCCTGGTTGGCCGCTGATCGCGACAGCATGTTCGCTGTCAATGTCGAGGGCACACGTCGGCTTCTGGACGCGGCCTCATTGGCTGGAGTGCGGCGGTTCATCTTTGCTTCTTCCGGTGAGGTGTACCCGGAAAACCGTCCGGAGTTCCTACCAATTACCGAAGATCACCCGCTTCGGCCAAATTCGCCCTATGGTCTTACGAAGCTGCTGGGAGAAGAGCTGGTCCACTTTCATCAGCGGCTGAATCGCATGGAAACCGTTATCCTGCGTTTCTCTCACACGCAGGATGCAGGGGAACTGCTAGATGAGGAGAGTTTCTTTTCCGGTCCTCGGTTTTTCCTGCGCCCGCGTATTCGCCAGCAATTGAGTTTTGGAAACACAGCCATCGCCGACTTGCTGCAATCTCACGATATCGGAGAGCCATCGCATATACTCGCGCGAAATGAAAACGGCCGACCGTTCCGCATGCATATAACCGATACACGTGACATGGTGGCGGGCATCCTGCTCGCTCTCGACCATCCGAAGGCCGCAGGTGGCACCTTCAATCTGGGTGCCGATGAACCGGTCGATTTTGCGGAGCTTCTGCCGAAGATTTCGTCGCTGACCGGCCTTCCCATCGTGACAGTCGATTTTCCCGGCGACGGCGTCTATTACCATACGTCCAACGAGCGGATCAGAAACACCTTGGGGTTTGAAGCGCAATGGACGATGGACCGGATGCTGGACGACGCGGCGGCCGCAAGGCGGCGGCGAGGCGCGATGGAGCAGGGGCAATGAAACCGGAGACGCCGGGTGGCACGGCAGCGCTGTCCAAGGGACTGACGCTGCTTGACATGGTTGCCGACGCGCCGGAGCCGTTAAGGTTTGCGGATCTGTTGCGCGCGTCTGGTCTGCCAAAGCCGACCTTTGCGCGAATCCTACGCACGCTCATCGCTTATGGTCTCGTCCGCCAGGATGAGGCACGTGGCACCTATGTTCTCGGCCAGCGCTTTCTGGAAATGTCCCACAAGGTCTGGGAGAGCTTCGATCTCGTCTCTGCGGCAACGCCGGAACTCGAGCGTCTCGCGGCCGAACTCGGGGAGACGGTGGCGCTCTGCAAGCTTGACGGCACGATGACGCAGTATCTCGCGGAGCGCTCGCCGAATGGTCTTTCGGTGCGCGTCGAAGTGGGGCGTCGCGTTCCGCTTCATTGCACGGCGCCCGGCAAGGCGCTACTCGCCTTCCAGGATCCTTCAGTTGGTCGTACCCTGCTGGATCGCTTGGCGCTCGACTTGCAGACAGCCAAAACCATCACCACCCTTGAGGCGCTTCAGGCCGATCTCACATTGACGCGGGCGCGAGGGTATTCAATTTCTTATGAGGAGCATCTACCCGGAGTAAATTCGGTGGCTGCCCCTGTTATGGGCCGCGACAATACCCCGATGGGCGTGCTCGTCGCATTGGGGCCGTCATCGCGGCTCGATCCCTCCAATATTCATCCCACTGGTCGCGAACTGATTGCCGCTGCTCGGCGGATCACAGGCGCAGCCGGGGCAGTGGCAATCAGCTCACGACCACGCCCGCGTTCAGCAACGGGTCGCCCTAACGCTGAGCTCAGTTGCACGCTACCCTGGGGTGCCCAGCTGGGGGAGAGCCCAGCCTGGCACGAAGCGGAACAAGCCCTGTACTGGGTGGATATTCTCCATCCGGCCGTGCACCGCTTTGATCCGGCCACTGGGCGCAACGAAACCTGTGAGACCGGGAAGCTTGTCAGTGCGGTCATCCCGGTCAATGGAGGACGATTGCTCGTGGCGTCGCAGGACGGCTTAGAGTGGCTCGATTTCGCTTCCGGACGGCTGACACCATTTGTCAGCCCAGAGGCGGACATTGCCGACAATCGTCTGAACGACGCCAAATGCGGGCCCGATGGGGCAATATGGGTCGGATCGATGCGCATCGATGCATCGAAGCCTACGGGTGCGCTCTATCGTATTAATTCCGATGGGGCTTTCGAACCAAAGGAGAGCGGAATCGTAGTTTCCAACGGCCTCGGTTGGAGCCCCGATGGGGGGACGTTCTACTTCGTTGACACTGTCCCTGGTCTGATACATGCCTACGACTGCAACCCATTGACCGGGTCGCTGTCGAACCGTCGCGAGTTCGCGCGCATCCCTGTCGCTGACGGTCGGCCCGACGGTCTTGCTGTCGATGCAGAGGGAGGCGTCTGGTGCGCGATTTGGGACGGCTGGTCGGTGCGCCGGTACCTTCCTAGCGGGAAGCTGGATCAGGTGATCGATATGCCGGTTCCACGCCCCACCAGCATCGCTTTCGGCGGGCCAGATTTGTCGACACTTTTCATCACAAGTGCACGTACGCGCCTGCCGGCGTCCACGCTTGCCGACGCGCCGCTCTCCGGCGGACTATTCTCCTGCCGCCCCGGAACCACCGGCGCCGGCATATTTGTCTTCAAAGGATAAATAGATGCAGCTCGAAAGTGTCTTTGGACTGAAAGGCCGTACGGCACTCGTCACGGGTTCGAGCCGCGGCATCGGCGCCGCCATTGCGCAGGGGTTGGCGGGAGCGGGCGCTCGCGTCATCCTCCATGGCGTGAAGCCAGGAGCTGCTGAAGCCGTGCAACGCCAGATCGCCGCAAGCGGCGGTGCAGTGCATGAACTGGCAGGCGACCTCTCCGAGCCCGGTGCCGGTCGTGATCTGGTTGAGCGGGCCGAAGCAATTGCT
>CAJYHD010000193.1 GCA_913773715.1 uncultured Sphingobium sp. | reverse complement strand
CCTGATAGCAACGTAGGAGTGCACGATCGTGCCGCTGTCCAGGTCTTCCCGCAGCCAATGCTCGAGGGGCCGAAGTTTAAGCTGACGCGTGCACCAACGCGTGCGCGGAGATGGGAGAAAATTGCCGTATTCTTCGAGCCAGAAATCAAAGTCTCGATCAGGGTTCAACCGCTCGATCGGCCGACCGAGGAACCCCTCAAGCTTGTCGAGGAACTTATAAACTTCGGGCAGCTCCTTGCCCGTGTCGGTGAAGAAATATTCGATAGGAAGCTCTGGCCGATATTGCCGCATGTAAACCGCTAGAGCGGCACTGTCCCGGCCGCCCGAGAGGCCCAGGATATGGCGCTCGTGCGTCATGCTGCTTCCACCTCAGTATCTGTCTCAGCCGCGAGCATCGCAACCGCTCGGGCAAGCGCTGCTAGCTGAAGCCTTCCAGTTTTATCGTCTGCCCGAAGACCAGCGACGACGCGGTCCGCCATGCTTGCTGCCGCCTTCTTCTCCTTATCGTTCAGGACGAAGCTACGCAGCAGCGGCGGGGTTTTGGGGTCAAGCCCAACGACCAGAGCGAGGGCTTCGGTATGCGATTGGCGATCCCGCACAACCGCGAGTGCCTCTAGCTCCCGGAAGCGTCGACCAAACCGGGCGATCTCCGTAAGCGCCTCTTCACGGTCGCGATCGGACCAGCTCCGTGCCGGGCGATGCAGGAGGACGCTCACGAGGCTCTCAAGGTCACCGGTGCCATCCTCGATAGCGGCTGCTCGATCCGCGAGGGCGTCAAAAGCATAATCGTTGGTGAGACCGCGAACACAAGCGACCCGCTCCGAAATCCCGCTGAAGGAGTCGAGTTCGACGCCGAGCGCGCGAGCTAGTGCCTGGCGAAGCTCGATGAGCAACCCAGGATACCCCGCCTCACATTGCAGGAGCGCCTCGTAGACCAGGTCGGGCGTCAATCTTTCGCCGAAGGTATCGGGCAGAGCATCGAACAGGAGCGCTTCGGGATCCTCGGCCTTCACCACGACGGAGCGAACGGTCCGGGTATCTTCGTCCAGCCGTTGTGTCCGCTTCGCGAATACGGGCAGTGCCTCGAACCGCTGAAAGAGCGCGGCCGCCACAGGAAGCGAGCCTTCGCTTGCTTCGACGCCCAAGCGCTCGGCGAGCCCGCTCAGGAAGGCCGTTTCACGGATCGAGCGGTCAATTCGACGTAGGCGGAAGCCGCCCGGCTTTTGCAGAAGCTTATCGACGACGACATCGTCGATCGCTGTCTGATAAACACCATCGATATAGATCGCTACGCTGTCACGCATTGCCAGCATGTAGGCGAGGGCCAGGACAGGCATGACGCCGCCCTTCAAACCAAATGGCGGAAGCGCCCACTGTTTGTAGACAGTATCGAGCCCCTCGACCCCAACCTGATCGATCACGTCCCACGCTGGTCGTAGGGAAAGGCCTTCCTCGCTCTCGTCAGGCTCGGCGAACGTGAAGATGTCTCCCGACGGTCGGTGTAGACCAAACGGTTTGAGCACCGTCAAATAGAGACCGAGTTCGGCCGGATAACCCGTAATGCCGAGGTCCAGCTCGGCGAAACGGTTCACCATCGCGTGCGCTAGGTCGCGGAGCGCGGCCATGGCATTCGAAGAGGGCTTGTCGCGCTGGAGGAGTTCGCTCTTCAGGATTGGCGCCGACGGGTAGCCAGCATCAGCAAGCGCACTGGCGACCATGGCGAGCGGCTCGCGAAGGCCTTTGCTCGGCGAGGGAGCGAGGAACCAGCGCGCTGTCTCGAGCGAGGCTTCCAGCGTGCGATGAAGCTGATCGACGCAGAGAGATTGCCGCGCTGCGATCTCACGCCGTGCGATGCGGTCTCCTTCGAGCTGTGGATGGTCGCGTATGACACGTTCGACCGCCAACAGCTCGGCCGCGGTTGAACGGAGCGCAAAGCTGTCAGCAGCGGCACCGATCGCGACGATCCTGCCTTGGCCCTTGAGCTTCTTGGCGGTTGCCTTCGCAAGGGCATCAACGTCCGATGACTGAAGGGAGCCGTCTGACAGCGTCAGCACGAGCAGCCCGCTACCGCGCTTCGGCCGGTTAAGGAGCGTCGACGCAAGTTCTTCAGCGGTGTCGTCCGAACCGACAATCTGAAGTGCGATCTCGAATGTTCGAAGAGCACCAGTGAGAAAATAGTGGCGCTTTGCAGTCGCAAATCCAAAGCCGACGCGCTGCGGTATGTCTTCAAGCTGCTGATTGCCGACCGGCGCGACCGCCCGTCCGATCGCATCATCGAGATCGAAATCGCTGCCGGCGAAGAGGGCATACCCACCGAGGCGAGGCTGGCGGATCAGGACCGCCCAGTCGAGGAGATCCTTGATCGCCGCGGTTCGGGCATCTTCAGCGATCCCCGGTAATGCGGATGCCAAGATATCGTCGGCGAGCGCCAGTCCAGATCCATTCCGGAAGAACTCGATTACGGCGGCTGCCTTGGTAAGCGCGACGTGTTGCGCTCCGCCTTTGGCGCCGGCTCGCTCAATCGCCTCGAATGCGAGGCTGAACCGGCTGCCGTCTGGTCCACTCGCGAGCGCCATGCCAAAATTGGCAGAGAGATAGTCCCACAGCATCGACGGGTCATAGGTGCCGGCACCCACTGCCGTGGACGATAGAAACTGCTGGAATCCCGCTGGCTCGGCCGAGCTCAGAAAACCGAAAACGCTTCGCTCGTTCTGGGCAAAGCGGGCTCTCGAAACCGGCCCGAGTAGGAGTGCGGTAACAGGATTGAGCGGCCATGTTTCGGCGAGTGCCTGCGTCAACGCGGACACCTCGGTCGGCCGGCGCTTGGCGATTGCGTCTGCAAGGTTGGCGGCTTCCGCCAGCGCGGATGCAGGCGGCTCGCTCGCTATCGCTCGGCCAAGCAGCGCCACGGTTTCGTCCGCACCGCTGAGAAAAGCGATATCCTGATAGCGACCTTGGACCTTGGCCCATTCCTGCCGTGCATCCCGTGCTGCCCGGGCCGCATACTGTTCGAAAGACTGATGAAGAATGCCGATGACGACCAGCCGCCCGTCGCTGCGAGATGCCCGTTCGGCAAGGTCTTGCAGCAAATGCACATCGCCGCCTTCAAGCGCCTCGTGCTCGAGCATTTTCCCAAGCTCATCGAGGATGAGCAGTCTGCCTCCGGCATTTGCCTTGCCCGACGGCACGAGCGCTGTGATCAAAGCCTCATCGGTGGATCCGAACTTTGCCCTTGCGGCCTCGTCCCAGCCGAACGTGCTGGCGGCAGCGTCGGCGATCGCCTCGCGCAAACGGACACGCCCGCCCGTCACGGCCACGACCTTCCACTCCCCAACACTCTTGGGGAATGCCTTGGCATAGAGCTCCGTCAGCTCTGTGCCAGCGAGGTCCCTCGCGATCTTTCGGTTAGCGCGGGCGCCAGCGACAAGGTTTGCCAGAAGCAGCGCGGCGCTGGACTTCCCGCCACCATAGGGTCCGGTCCACGTGAATGCACCCTGCTGGCTCTCGATCTGGCTGTCTGCCAGCAGCGTAAGTGCCTTCGCAACCGTCGCCTGCAGGACATATCCGACGAGCGGGGGCGTACCATTCAGGTCGGCATCTAGGCGCGCAGAACGCGCGAACCGTCGATCAATCGCAACTTTGGAAGCCAGGAACGTCACGCTGCGCTCCTCCAAGAGCCGCGGTTTGGATAGGCCGCTGGAATCAGGCTCGTGGTGTCGATCTCATCCTTCCGCTGAATCTGGCGCAAGCCGGCCGTATCGACCCATTGCCACGCACCTTCTGTGACATCGTCGATGCGCATGAGCCGGGTGATGACGCTGTCCTCGTCGAGCTTGAAAACCCGGCCAGGCGAGCCGGGTGAATAGCAGACTTGCTCGGCCGTCATGGTCGTCGCGCCGCCGCTACGCTCCCAAAAAGCGCCCAAGGCATAGGCAAACACCGCGTCATGGAGAGTCGGTTTCGGCCCGCGAACAAACTCGTACCAACCACCAAGCCGGGCTTCGCGGATGAGCGCTAGTTCAGCCAGCAGGGGTTCCGCTGCATCCTCGCTGAAGGTTTCACCTTTCCGCACGTAGCTGCGCAGGAAAACCTCGATGTCCCGCTTCAAAGTCCCACGCGTCGCGCGCCAACCTCGTGCGGACACGACCCCGAACAGTTCGTCGAGCAGGGTTGCCGGATCGAACTCGATCGCATTCAAAACATTGAAGGCATAATAGGCGGTCGTCGCTTTCGCCTGCGAACTGGCAATATGCCAGTGAACAAGCCAGATCGTCGCTGCCTGCTCGAGATATGGATCAAGGCCGTCATCTGCGAGGATGGCGTGGCCGAGTTCCGTGGGCCGGATGATACGCTCGTCCTCTTTGAAGAAGCCTGAGGCGTTTGCCCAATACCGCATCGACACAGCCATATTGCGCCCGACGCCGAAGCGTGCAATTGCCTCTTGTTCCTGGAATGTTCCAATGGGGGCTTCATCCCCCACCGCGTCGTAGGCTTTCTTCAGCCACAGGAGGCGCAGCGGGAATGTTTCATGCCCCGCGAACTGCACCTTCGAATCAAGTCTTAAACCATCCCTCGCCATCAGGGAAAACTACTGGTGAACGTCTCCAGTAGCAAGGTGAGAACGCTCAATCGCATCCGTAATCGCGTCGATTGCCGTGTCGATTTCCACAGCCGTGGTGTACCGGTTGCAGAATATCCGGATTACCGATCGCGCCTCCTTATCGGAAAGTCCAATAGCTTCAAGGACATGCGAGATTTTTATCTGCCCTGACGTGCATGCGGAGCCCGTGGACAGTGAAAGGCGACGAGCAACCATCGTGCATAAAGTGTCCGCGTCGACGCCCGGCAGGCTGAGCGCGATGCCGCCGGGCACCGTTTGGGCATTCCCGTTGACCGGCGCCAGCCGAACCTGCCGCTCTCTCAGACCCGACAGCAATTTGGAAATCAGTCCGGACGCGTGCTTCGCATCCTCGCTTAGCTGAGCCGTTGCCACAGATGCGGCCGCTCCAAAGCCGGCGATGAGCGCAACGGGCTCTGTTCCTGGGCGAGTTCCCGCCTGCTGGCCGCCGCCGAAAAGGAGCGCGTCGGGCTTCGGAGCAACTGCTGAGACATACAGAGCGCCGATACCCATCGGACCATAGCATTTGTGCCCTGACAGACTCAGATAATCGATGTCCAGGTCAAGAACATCGATGGAGATCTTGCCTGCGCCTTGCGCGGCGTCAGTGTGAAAGAGCGCACCGTGGGCATGCGCATGCTTTGCGGCTTCCTGGACTGGCTGTACGACGCCCGTTTCGTTGTTCACGAGCATCACCGATGCAATCAAGACATCGTCGCCCATCAAACGAGCAAAAGCTTCCAGATCTAGTCTTCCCTCACCGTCGACTGGCGCAAAATCCACCGTGAAGCCCAAGCGCTTAAGTCGCTCCGCAGGTTCGATTACCGCTTTATGTTCGACGGCGGAAACGACGAGGCGCCGCCGATCTGGCCGCTCGTCAACCAATGCTGCAGCGACGCCGATCAAAGCGAGATTGTTTGCTTCCGTCGCGCCGGAGGTGAAGATGATCTCGCTCGGTGCCGCTCCGATGAGATCGGCAACGCGCGCCCGGCCGCCGGCGATGATATCGGCTGCATGTTCGCCCGCTCGGTTCGGCGAACCTGCGCTTCCGGGAATGTCCCAAACCGCGACCATGGCCGCTCGAGCTTCGGGCGCAAGCGGCAGTGTAGCGAACCCATCAAGGTAGACCGGGGGGATGTGCAGTGCTTCACGCGCGTTCATCGCTTGTTCCTAGCGCTGCTCGCTTACTGCCGGAACCCAAAATAGCTTCTCTGTCGCGTCGATTTACTCTCAATCTCTTCCACGAAAAATATATGGGCAGGCGGCGTTATCAGCAGGTCGGATTCCGGCACGGTCCCATCGAGCCATTGCATCACCTGGCGCCGGAGAATTATTCCGCCGTGCCGTTCCTGATAGTCGGACACATCGGCGCCCGCATGCACTGTTATAATCTTGAATGACAAAGGCCAGCCCGCCATCGCCGGCTCCCACACGCCGGCAAGATAGAAAAAGTTGCCGTCATCCAGCGTGACGCGATATTCCTTCGACCCTACCTTCATTCGGAATTCAGAGGCCGGGATCAGACATCGGTGCGAAGGGAAAGTTTTTCCTTCCGATCGCACAAAACGATACTCGATCCCGTCACTAAACCTGGGGTTAATCCCCCAGTGCGCGTTGACGAGTTCCTTCTTGCCCGAGCCATCGGGTTTGTATCGAATGATCTGGCGAAGGATGCCCTCCGCCGCATCCGAGTCGAACGGGGTTGCGGTGGCGCTCATTGCTGAGAACATAACTGGAACATCGTCGGATCGCAAGGTTCGGGATCGAGACCCGGCGGATGTGCAACGATTATCGCCTTGAGGTCGAGATCGCCTCGATCATGGAGGATTTCGACGATCTCGAAATCAATATCGAGACGCCTGAGGGCGCGCTCGACGATAATCCGCGTGCTGACATCCGGATGACCGACACGGCTCCGATAGTGCGTGCAGTCGAGCGACCACCGGGCAATTACCGCGCTATCGGCGAATTGGTGAATCGTCGTTGGAGTTGGCCCGGCAAGAAGGGGCCGGTCTATAATTTGCGCAGCGAGGGATTCGGCGGCAAGCCGCCCGACCTCAGCGTCAACCGCTGCCTCGTCCTGTGCGACGGCTTCTACGAGTTCACCGATCCGGCCGTGCCGCGTCCGAAAGACAAGCGGCTCGACAAATGGCTGTTCGAGATGAAGGACCATCGCTGGTTCTGCATGGCGGGCATCTGGCAGAATGATCCCAAGGTCGGCGAAGCCTTCTCGCTGCTGACCATGGATGCCGGTGACGACATAAAGCCCTATCACCATCGCCAGATCATTCCGCTCACCCGCAATCAATGGGCGGACTGGCTCAATCCCGAGGTGCCCGCAGAGGACATCCTCAAATATCTGCCCGCCGGAATGCTCACTGTTACCCAAGTCTGGCCGCCGCCGAAAAATGAGCCCGAGCAGGCCACGCTCACGCTCTGACGATCCTGTCATCGCAAGCCGCTTGACGAACCGGCATCACTCATCGGAACATATAGGGAACAAGTGAGTCGATGCTGACCGATGCCCGCACCTCTGTCCACCATGCCTCGACCTTCAGCCGAGATGCTCGCCGCGCTTCGCGCCGAGATGGCGGCTGCCCGCGCGACGCGGGGTAGCGCGCTTGGCTTCGGTCTGCCTGAGATCGACGCGCGGCTTGCCGATCACGGTCTCGACAGCGGCGGATTGCATGAGATCGCTGCTGGCTCTGCCAGCCTCAATGACGACGCGGCCGCCCGCCTGTTCATGGCGGGGATCGCTGCGCGGTTTGCCGACCAGCCCGGTTTCACCGTGCTGTGGGCCGTCACCGTCTTCGACCTCTATGCGCCAGGCCTCGAACAGGTCGGGCTAGGCCCTGACAAGGTGCTCTACGCGCAGGGTCGCAAGGACGTGGAAGTGCTCGCCATGGCCGAGGATGGGCTGCGCGACGGTTCGCTCGCCTGCGTGATCGCCGAGGTGAAGGTCGCCGACATGACTGCCACCCGCCGGCTCCAGCTCGCGGCATCCGACGGCCGGACGCCGATGCTGCTCTATCGCAGTCGCCGTTCGCGCGATCGCTGTCCGCTGTCCACGCCGTCGTCGGCAATGACGCGCTGGCGGATCGGCTGCACGGCCTCTGAGCGACTGCCCTGGCCGGGCGTCGGGCGGCCCCGCTGGCAGGTCGAACTCGTCCGCCAGCGCAATGGCGATCCCTTTTCCCTCGAACTGGAGGCGTGCGATGCAACGGGTCGCCTCGCTCTTCCTGCCGCAGCTGCCGATCGAACGGCTGCGCAGGAACGAGCGGCAAGCCACGCCGCCTGACGGGCGAACGGCGGCCGGGCCGCGCTTCGAAGACCCGATCGACGATGATCCGGGCGCCTGCTCCGTCCCGCGCGGCGGTGGCTGGCGTCCCGGTGCGCGCTGGGCAAGGGACGGCGCGCTCGGGCGCCGCCCGGCACAAGCAGATATCGATGCCCTGCCGGCACACCAGCGCCCGACCATGCGCGAGATGGGCCGGCGCAGCGAGCATGCCGAGCATCCGTTTCGGGCGATGCGCTCCGACGACGGCAACCCGCCGGCATCGGTGGCAGCGCCGACCTGGGCGACGCTGTGGGGCATGGCGACCGTGCTCATTACGCGTACCGGCCAGAAGGATGTGATCACCTCCGCCTGTCCCCGGGCGCTCGAATTAGGCCTGCGTCCGGGCATGGCCGCCGCGCATGCCCGCGCTTTGGTCGCCGATCTCGATGTGCGCGATGCCGAACCCGAGGCTGATCGCGCGTGGCTCGACCGGATAGCCCTCCATGCCGCCCGCCAATGGACGCCGACCGCCAGCGTCTCCGGTCCGGACGGGCTATGGTTCGACCTCACCGGTACGACGCATCTGTTCGGCGGCGAGGATCGCTTCTGCCGCCGGCTGCTGGCCTTCCTGAAGCGGCTCGGCTTTACCGCGCGGATCGCCGTCGCCGGCACGCCCGGCGCGGCGCACGCGCTCGCCCGATACGGTCGCGATCCGATCGTGCTGCTCGGCAGCGGTGATGAAGCGCAGGCGATCGCTGACCTGCCGCTTTCCGCGCTTCGGCTCGAACCCGACGCGCTGGTCGCGGCGGCACGGTTCGGGCTGGAGCGGATCGCCGATCTCTATCCGATGCCGCGCGGTCCGCTCGCGCGTCGCCTCGGTCTGCGCACGGTAGAGCGACTGGACCAGGCACGGGGGCTGACGGCCGAGCCGATCATTCCCGTCGTGCCGACCGATGTGCCGATCGTCACGCGTCGCCTGCTCGAACCGATCGGCACGCCCGAGAGCATCGCGCAGGTGATCGCCGACCTCGTCGATGACATGGTTATCGAGCTGCGCGCGCGTGGCCTCGGCGCGCGCACGGTCCTGCTCACCGCCGACCGTGTCGATGGCGAGGCACAGCGCCTCGGCGTCGGCGCTTCGCGCGCGACCCGCGACGATCGCCACCTCAAGCGTATGTTTGCGCTGAAGATGTCCAAACTCGATCCCGGTCTTGGCGTCGAGGCAATGCACCTCGCGGTTCCGCATCACGAACCGCTCGGCGCGCAGGCAGCCGGCGCACTGCTGGAAACCTCGGGGAAGGCGCGCGACCTCGCACCGCTGATAGACCAGCTTGGCACGCGAGCCGGTGCGTCGGCGCTGTTTCGCGTTTCCGCGCAGGAGAGCGACGTGCCCGAGCGTGCGATGCGGCGAGTAGCCCCGCTCGCGGCGACCAAGGGCTGGCCGGGGTGGAAGCGTCCGGTGTGCCTGCTCAAGCGGCCTGAACCCCTGTCCAACGTGATCGCGCTGTTGCCCGACCATCCGCCGCGCCGGTTCATCTGGCGGCGACAGAGCTATCGCGTTGTCGCCGGCGACGGCCCGGAGCGCGTCCATGGCGAGTGGTGGCGCAACGCCCGCGAGATGTGGGCCGTGCGCGACTATTTTCGGGTCGAGGCCGAGGGCGGTGCTCGCTTCTGGCTGTTCCGCCGTGGCGACGGTGTCGAGGAATCCACCGGCGATCTTTCGTGGTACATGCACGGGATGTTCGGCTGATGGCGCTGCCCCCGACGACCTATGTCGAGCTTCAGGTCGCGAGCCATTTCTCGTTCCTGCGCGGCGCGTCTTCGCCGGAAGAACTGTTCGCGGCCGCCGCGCTGCTCGGTCACCGCGCGATGGGCCTTGCCGACTGGAATACGGTCGCGGGGGTCGTTCGCGGATGGGATGGCCAGAAAGCGACGGGCGTCCGCATGATTGCGGGCTCGCGTGTCGAACTGACCGACGGACGCGCTCTGCTGCTCTATCCGCGAACCCGTCCGGCCTGGTCGCGGCTCACGAGGCTCCTGTCGATCGGCAAGGGGCGCGGCGGCAAGGGCAAGTGCATTCTCGAATGGGCCGACGTCGCTGCCCATGCCGACGACATGATCGGCATCCTGTTGCCGGACATGCCCGACGAGATAACGGCCGCCCATCTGCGTGACCTGCGCGAGATATTCGTTGGGCGCGGCTTCTGCGCGCTGTCGCTGCGACGGCGTCCCGACGATGCCGAGCGGCTGCACCGGCTCGATGCCATGGCGCGCGGAGCCAGGGTTCGCAGCGTCGCCACCGGCGATATCCTCTACCACAGCCCAGAGCGGCGACCTCTGCAAAACGTCGTGAGCGCGATCCGCGAGAAGTGCACGATTGACGAACTCGGCTTCCGCCGCGAACGGTTCATGGACCGCGATCTTAAATCACCGGCGGAGATGGAACGTCGCTTCGCAGCTTTTCCAGCTGCGATCCAGGCAAGCGCCGACATCGCCACGCAATGCACGTTCGACCTCGGAGAGATCCAGTATCAGTATCCCTACGAGCAGGTGATCGAAGGCCGGACCGCGCAGGAAGTCTTGGTCGCGCTGACCGAGGAAGCGGCAACGGTCAAATTCCCCGATGGCATCCCGCAGCGGTATCGTGACCAGATCGATCATGAGCTGACCCTGATCGGCCAGCTCGGCTACGCGCCCTATTTCCTGACCGTCAATTCGATCGTCGCGGAGAGCCGAAGGCGCGGAATCCTGTGCCAGGGGCGCGGATCGGCCGCCAACAGCTGCGTCTGCTATCTGCTTGGCGTCACCTCGATCGACCCGATCCAGCATGAGCTGTTGTTCGAGCGGTTCGTGTCGGGCGAGCGCCGGGAGCCGCCCGACATCGACGTAGACTTCGAGCATGAGCGGCGCGAGGAAATCATCCAGTGGATCTACGAGACCTACGGTCGCGACCGCTCGGCGCTGACCGCGGTCGTCACCCGCTATCGCACGCGCGGTGCCGTTGCGGAGGTCGGCAAGGCCTGGACTTGTAACGGTTTTGTGCCGGTCACCTATCTCATTATGCTACCTTGGCCTCAAAGGCGAGCGGGCTGATGCCGCCCAGATATGAATGGCGTCGGCGGGAATTGTAGAAGCCGTTGATGTACTG
>CAJYHD010000192.1 GCA_913773715.1 uncultured Sphingobium sp. | reverse complement strand
ATCGCGTCACGCGACGTACTGCGTGCGCTGTCGAAGCCGGCGGTTTTCTCATTATGGCGCTCGATGATCGCGTTTAGGTTCGTGAAGGACTGCGCCAGCCTGGCCGTATCACTGGACGCCGTGGCCTCGTATGATCGGGTGCGGTTGGCCAACTTGCTCGTGAGCGTGGCGTCAACCTCGCCCAGCCGGGCCTTGAGCTCTATGAGCGCGGCGTCGAGTTCTTTGGTTGCTGCGTCGTAGCTGTCACGGAGTTCGGAATAAAGGGCGAGGCGGTCCGGCGCGATGATCCGGTTCAGGCCCTCGATTGCCGCTGACAACCGGTCGCGCTCGCGCTCGATGCGCGCCTTCAGTCGTTGGTCCTCCGCGCTGAAGTGGTCCGCCAAAGCTGCGAGCCGTTCAGCAGGCATCGGTCGCGCGCAGAATTCGCAGGTCTCCGAGGAATGCCGGCCGTGCAGGGATATGCCTTGCTCGACCCAGCTTGCGATGTCGGGCTTCCCCAACAGGCGTTCCAGGACATTCGACTGCGCGGACTCGGCCGCCAGGTCGCACGCGCGCAGCGCAGTGCCTCGCGCTACGGCGATGGCGCTCTCTGGTTCGTCAACGCCGATCCGGACGCTCGGCTCTTGGATTTGGACGATCGACGGCATCATGTCCTGGTGGACGGTGGTGTGGTGGAGGGCGAGTTCTTCGTCGGACAGCTGCTCGCCCCCGGTAAGATTCCGGAACGCGCCCTCCGCGTCAGGCTTGCGGTAGCTGCGCAGGGTCGCCCCGCTCGTCGCCTCGCCGATCGTCTTCGCGATGCCCGAGAACAAGCGCCCACGCTCCGTCTCCAGCTTGGCGACCGATGCGTCCAACTCCGCGATGCGCCGGAGGCGGGCGTCTCGTGTGTCGATCTCTGACTTGATCTCCGCCGCGACCAGCTTGTTCTCCTCACCCAAAATGAGGATGTGACGCAGCGGCCCGTCCAAACCGCCGATGTTCGCCTCGATGAAGTCGCTGTTGAACGCCCGCACCTTGCGCCCATACCGGGTTCCGCGCGCCAACGCGCCCGACTGGGTCTCGATTGTGAACTCTAGGTCAGGGTGATCCGCGTGCTCGCCCTCCTCGAGGCAGGCGAGCAGACGCGAGAGCGTCGTCTTGCCCGAGCCGTTCTCGCCATAGATCAGGTTGTATCGGTTCAGGTCGGGGACCTCAGGGCTGCGCGAATAGTCACCGAAGACCCCGAGGTTCTTGATCCTTCGTATCTGTGTGAGCACCGGCCCGCCTCCCCGAGCTTTGATTAGCATGGCGGATGTCAGACAAACAGAGCGCGATGTCCGATCGTCGACGCGCTTCCACCGACAGCCCGCCTCGCAGCTGGCGCCATGCAGGTTGCGGGGCTCGCGGCTCCTGCTGATCGGTTCCGACAAGAAGTAGGAGAGCAACTTTCAGCTGACCGCAGGCATCGACCTAGACTTGGGCGAGGCCATCGCGCAGGGAAGGTTTCGCGATGGCCCCTAAGCTTACTTAAAAAGAGGGCGTCGATGCTGCTAGTTTAGTTATACCGTGATCAACAGCGCTTCGGGCACAGGATATTTCCAGTCGTTGTACTTGCGCGCGATGATACGCATGAAAGCAGAGATTTCTGGTGAAAAATCGCCGACACGGTGGCTCATAATGATAGGTGAATGGGCGGGTTCTAGTAGCTCTAGGTAACGAACGTCGTCCGGGCGTGCTCGCTTTACGGATTCTGGAATGATGGCGACTCCCTCCTCCGCCGCCACTAAGCCAATCGCAATCTGCAATTCTCTAGCTTCGTGGATGACGCTGGGCGTGAGACCATTGTCATGAAACAGCGACAGAACTTGATCGGCGTAGCTCGGCCGCGGAGCGCTCGGGTAAAGGATTACTTTTTCGCGAGCGAGTGCCGCCAATGAAATGGGACCGCCGTCTATGCCCAGTGTGCTGGCAAGCGGTACCGCTGCGATTAGGGGTTCTCGTCGCAGGACGGTGCGTCGCACGGCAGGATCCTCAAATCGGATGCGCCCAAAGCCAATATCAATACGGCCTTCCTTTAGAGCAGCGATTTGATCAAGGGTCGTACTCTCCACCAGCGTCAACTCTACATCGGGTAGCTCGGAGCGAAACTCACGTATTAGTGCCGGCAGCCGGGCGTAGATCGTGGATGACACGAACCCAATCGTAAAGCGCCGCTTATCGGTCGCGATCGCGGCCTCCATCATCGCACGCATGTCTTCGACACGCCGCAGAATTTGCACGGCCTGATCGTGGAAGAAGTGCCCCATGGGCGTCAGGGAAAGCGGCCTGCTCGTACGATCGATCAATTCTGCACCGATCTCGGCTTCCAATTGCTGGATTGACCGGCTGAGGGGCGGCTGCGCCATGTGCAGCCGCTCTGCCGCCTTATTGAAATTCCGTTCGGCCGCGACGGTCACAAAATAGCGAAACTGACGAAGATCCATCGCTTGAATACCCTGTGAGTATCGTGAGCAAACCACATTGATCTTTGCGCGTCCAGCCCCTCCGACGTACCTATGCTGGGATAACGTAGAGCTGAGGATGTGGAGAGGTCATGGTCACGATCGCAGAGATCGATACCTTCATCGTCGATATTCCGACGATACGTCCGCATGTCCTAGCGATGGCGACGATGCATCACCAGTCGATCGTACTGGTGCGAATGCGCGACTCCGACGGTTTAGAAGGTATCGGTGAAGGCACGACGATCGGCGGCCTCAGCTACGGTGAGGAGAGCCCTGAAGGTATAAAACTCGCCATCGACAGCTACATCGCTCCTGTGCTCAGGACCTGCGACCCGACTAGAGTCGGCGCCGCCATGGCCAAGGTGACGCAAAGCGTTTTCGGCAACCATATCGCTAAGTGTGCGGTGGAGACGGCGCTTTTAGATTTGGCAGGCAAGCGCCTGGGAGTACCGGTGTCCGAGCTGATCGGTGGGGGACGCGTCCGCGACAGTCTTCCGGTTGCGTGGACG
>CAJYHD010000191.1 GCA_913773715.1 uncultured Sphingobium sp. | reverse complement strand
GCATAGGCTCGTCCTGCGAACAGGGTCATGTGAACCCGTCCGATCCGGCGCTTCACCACGTCGAAATCCGATGGCTCGACGGTCTGGATCGAGATGTCGGCTTCGAGCCTCAAGACGTCCACCGCCTGAAGCGCGCATTGCAGCGTCACCTGAATGTCTCGCCCAGGCCCGGCGAGGAAATCCACGAGTTGTGGCACGAGCCAGAATGTCCCGATGCCCTCCGTGACGGCCAGGCGCACCGGACCTTTCATCGTATCGGCGGCGGAATGGGCGACACGCATCATATCCACCATCGAGCGTTCCACCTGCCTGGCGGCGCTGACGACGCGCCTGCCCTCCACGGTCAGCTTCGCTCCGTCGACATGACGGTGGAACAGTGAGAAGCCGAACTGATCCTCGAGCCGGTCCACTGCGCTGCGCAGCTTGTTGACGCTCCGCCCAAGGTCTTGCGCGGCTTGGCGGAAGCTCTGGCGATCGGCAACGGCCAGGATGACCTTCACCGCGTCCCAGTCCAGGTTGTGGAGATGGTGTTCCATCTGGCGAACGCCCCGTCGCAAACTTTGCTGCATCGGCGCTGCCGATCGTTACGTAACGATCCTCTCCACAATCCAGCGGAGAGAACAAGATGAGTTCTGCGCCCTCCCCCACCCAGCCTACCGCCTCGATGCAAGTTCCCCCCGACCGTAAGCCCCGCCGCTACGAGAAGGGTCTCGACGCCAATGGCACGGGCCTCGTGGTGGTGCATAGCATGGATGATTTCGTGAAGATGGCCGTCGTGCGCGCCGCCGTCTATATGGGCGAGAAGGCCTTCGCCTACGACCAGCAGTTCGACGGCAACGACTTTGCCGCAACGCATCTGCTTGCGAGCGTCCGGGGGGAGCCCGCCGGCTGCATCCGCATCCGCTTCTTCGGTGATTTCGCCAAAATGGAGCGCTTGGCGGTGCGCCGAGAGTTTCGCAAGTCTCGCCTCGCTTTCGAATTGGTTCGCGCCGCCGTCGATCTTTGCCGGGCCAAGGGCTATCGCAAGCTCTATGGCCATGCCAGCGAAGAGTATCTCAGCTTCTGGCTGCATTTCGGCTTCAAGGTCCGCGACAATGGCGCGCCCTTCGAATTGGCAAGCTGGCCGCTCGTCGAGATGATCGAAGATATCGAGCCCTTCGACGATGCCGTGAGGCTCGGCGACGATCCGATCCGCACCATTCGCCCTGAAGGATCGTGGAACCAGCCCTGCGCGCTTGAGCGCGCCAGCACCTTGGCGAGCTGAGCCATGAACGCAGAAGAAGAGCGCGGGCTGACCGAGTTGGCCCGGCATCTGACGCGAGGCCGGGAGCTGGCAAGCAGTATGACCCTGCCTTTCGTCACTCGGCTTCTCGATTTGTCGCTTTTGGAATTGGCGATGGTCTGGCACGGAAAAGAGAGAGGAACCAGTTCGTCCGGCAAAGGGTCGGGCTCGCTCGAAGACCTGCTTCAGCTCAAGCTTCGTGTTGCGCTCCTGGAACGAGACGCGAGCCCGCCATGCCGAAGGTGAAGTCGGCCCGCTTCGATCCACTCCGCTTGAAGACGACACAAAGGGCCGATCTGGAAATACCCCTCGCAGAACCGACCGAGCAGCAATTGCTGGCCGCTTATCTCGCAGACTTGTTGCTCGACACGCAACGATGTTCCGAACAGGCGGGCTCTTTGCTGGAACTCGCGGTCACCACCCTCGACCCTCTCAGAAAGGAACGAAGGCCAAACCCTGTCGTGCAGGTCGGGTCAGGTCCGTCCCCTGTTCTGGCTCTCACCTTCGCCTTGCAGGACCTGATGCCGGGGACGGGGCCGCATTTCTGGGTGACGATGGCCGTTCAAATCCTGAATGGCGAGCGGATCGAGACGATCGGTACGAGTTGAACCAAGGCGTGAATCCGTTCGCGGACTCACGCCTTCCTGGCCAAAGCCTCGACAAGATCTGCCAGGGACTGCCGAAGATGGGGATCGAGAGACCCGATCTTCCGCGCGATCATGATGCATTGATGATCGGGCATCGGGAAGCTGGTCTCCGACAGGCTTTCCTCTGCGAGGAAGAAATCTCCGATCCGAACATTCAGCGCGTTCGCGATCCGAGCGAGTGTGGAGGCGGAAACGCGGTTCGCCCCGCTCTCGTACTTCTGAACCTGTTGGTAGGTGACTCCGATTTGGGACGCCAGCATGTCCAGCGACATCCCCCTCTCCTTGCGGATCAGACGGATCTGCATGCCGACCCGAACGTCAACGTTATCCGGTTGCTCCTTCGGCGCACCTACCATCGAAGAATCCCGTGTTCCGACCGCAAGCAGCTATAAGCCGACGAGCACGACCGCTCAAGGCGGCCTTGTCGCACGGCGGCGATATCCCACGCGGGCTGAAACTCAAGAAAAAGTGTCATCGCCCACAAAAGACGGGACAGGGTCCGGCGGATGATGGGGCATGTGCATGGTCGAGGGGACCATCTTGCTCCCAACTCGCGTTCGTATCGGGCCTCGCGCAGGAGCGGGACCGCGAACCTGACCCAGCGGCGCAGCACAAGACGCCCCCCGCCGCGTTGTGCCGCCGACGGGCCGTCCCCCTTCATGGCATCCGGGTCGATGAAAGCCTTCGGAACGAAGACACGTATCGACCATCCGCCCCAGCTGAGATCTGCCCTTTGCCGGGCGGGGAGCAAAGCGAGTTCTTGCCGACGCTTGAGCCGGT
>CAJYHD010000190.1 GCA_913773715.1 uncultured Sphingobium sp. | reverse complement strand
AATAGGCCATGCTCTGCTGTCGCGTGACACCCTTGCCATTGGTACGACACTCGAGCGTCCAGTCATGAAAGACCGCGAACTCGCCATCGGTCGTCGGATGGACGTCCAGCTCGACTTCATCCGCCCCGACCGCGAAGCTGGCTTGCATCGAGCTGATGGTGTTCTCGAGATAGGGATTGGTCGGCGGGCGCATCCGGGTGGCGGTGCAATCGCGCTGGGTCAGGTTGGTGCGATCGAAGGTCTGATGAATGCCGCGATGCGCCTCGACCAGCGGATGCCCCTGCGGCGCGGGTGCCAGCCAAGAGGCATTCCAAAGGTACACGCCCCCGATCGCGGCCATGGCCGCCGAACCGAAAATGACTCGCTTGCGCATATCCATCCCCCCCAAGACGATAGATGTGTAGCATGGCTACGTATATTGCAGCGTCAACTTCGGCCGCCCCGCTTTTCGATCTCGGTGACGACCGATGTCACGACATCCAAGACCTCCTGTCTAGCGGAGGGTGTCAATTTGCCCAGTACAGCGGCCATCACGGCGGTGCGGTTTCCGGCGATCCGCTCGTAAAGCGCACGCCCATATTCGGTCAGAGCCACACCACGTTGGCGTCGGTCGATTTCCTGCGCAGGGCGGCAGACCGCGCCCATCTTCGCAAGGCCGGTCACGATGCGGCTCATCGTCGGATGCGCGACGCGTTCTGCCCGGGCTAGTTCGACCAAGGGTAGGGGGCCGCGCTCGTGTAGCACCGACAGTGCCGAATATTGTGCGCTTGTCAGCTGATAGTCTTCATGCGCCGATCGGGCGAGGCGCAGCAGCCGTGTCGCCACGATCTGCATCTTCAGAGCAGCCTGCTGAATGTCCTCGCTCATCATATCGATCTAATAACGGCTGGGCGTCGGAAACAAATACCCATCGGTCGTTCGAGCCGATCCAAGGGGGTCAGGCCAGATCATCGCGTTTACCGGTTTTCCTAAGCGATCATTCGTCTTATGTGACAGCGATCATGTCCGAATCCCGTTCCGCTGATCCGGTGACGCCTGTCACCGCCGAACCCCCTGGCGCGCCGATCGGTTTTGTCGAGTTCGTCCTATTGATCGCCGCACTGATGGCGTTGACCGCGCTCGGTATCGACTCGATGCTTCCCGCGCTGCCCGCCATCGGCGAGGCGCTGGGGGCTTCGCCCGCCGCGCGGCCGTTTGTCGTCACCGCCTTCCTGATCGGGTTCGGGGTGGCGCAGCTGGTCCATGGGCCGCTGGCCGATCGTTATGGGCGGCGGCGGGTGCTGATCGTCGCGCTGATCATCTATATCGTCACCAACGGCCTGGCGGCGGTGGCGGCGAGCTTCCCGTTGCTGCTCGCCGCACGGGTCTGTGCCGGGGCGGCGATCGCGGCGACGCGGGTGGCGACGGTGGCGTTGGTCCGTGACTGTTATCACGGGCGCGCGATGGCGCAGGTCATGTCGATCGCTTTCATGGTGTTCATGATCGTGCCGATCCTGGCGCCCGCGTTCGGCCAGCTGGTGCTGCTGTTCGGCAACTGGCGTCTGATCTTCTGGGTGATCGCAGGGCTGGCCACATTGGTGCTGGGCTGGTTCGCGCTGCGGATGCCCGAGACGCTGGCGCCTGAGGCGCAACTGCCCATCTCGCTGTCGCGCATCGCCAGCGGTTGGCGCGAGACACTGAGCGATCGGCTGTCGCTGGGCTATACGCTGGCGGCGACAGCGTTGATGGCGGCGTTGTACGGCTATCTCAATTCGATTCAGCCGATCATGGCGGTGACCTTCGGACGCGAAAAGCTGCTCGCGCTGATCTTTGCCACGACCTCGGTCACCATGGCGGCGGCGAACCTGCTCAACTCGCGGATCGTCATGCGGCTGGGCACGCGGCTGATCAGCCATAGCTCGGTCGCGATCCTGATCGCGGTGGCGACGGCCCATCTGGTGATTGCACGTTTCGGCGGGGAATCGCTGATCGTATTTGCGGTGCTGCAGGCGATCACCATGGCGTGTTTCGGTCTGGCCACCTCCAACTTCTCTGCCATGGCCATGGAGAATATGGGGCGGATCGCCGGAACCGCCTCCAGCGTGCAGGGCTTTGCCAGCGTGACCATTGGCTCGCTGGTCGGGGCTGGCATCGGCCAGGCGTTCGACGGGACCACCCAGCCGCTGACCCTGGGCTTCCTGATCGCCGGGATCGCGGCCTTTGCCTTCGTCTTCGTGACCGAGCGCGGGCGGATGTTCCGCCCCGCTTGAGGCGGCCTGAGGCCAATCGGGGAACCGCCCGGCCAACCCCACCGTTCCACCCTCCACAGTTCAAGAGGAGGCAGCGATGGGCGGACATCAGGTTCCCAGCCATGGACCCGGCGATGATGGCTGGGACGAGGAAGGCTATGACGAGAGCCAGCGGGCCGAAATCCTGGAGGTGACGCGTGACGGCCCCAGCGACGGCGTGCTGCTGACTGATCTCGAACCCGATCTGGGCGACGACAGCGTCGAGGACGAGCCGATCGGCGAACTCGATATGGACTCCGAAGAGGTGGGGACGAGCGACGCCTCGGTCGACATGGACGCCGAGGATGTCGACGAGGACGATCTTCAGGAGGATTTCGAGGGCGACACGGTCGCGGACGGCGATATCGACGAGGCCGATGACGCCGCGTTGCGGCCATGATGCGGTTGCCCGTGGCCCTGTCGGCGGGAGGGTTGGTGCTTATGGGCTGTTCGACGCTGCCCGACATGCGCGCGGGCCTGCCGCCGATGGTGTCCCGCAATTTCCAGTGCGACAATGGCAGCCGTTTCTGGGTGCGCTTCGACAATCGCAATGACAGCGCGTTGATGCGTCTCGACGATGATCTGGAGATACGCTTGGCGGGGCAGCCCGTCGCGTCGGGTATCCACTATGCCGGCTTCGGCCATGACCTGCGCGGCAAGGGGGGTGAGGTTGTTTTGACACGCCCCACCGGCGATTCTCTGCGCTGCACCGCGATGAGTTGAGCGGCCGGGGCGGAATAGCGGCCGAAAAGTGGCGGAAAACCGCCATTGCCGCATTCCGCCCCCATTTGGTTCATCTTTGTGACAGGAACTGTGGTTTTC
>CAJYHD010000189.1 GCA_913773715.1 uncultured Sphingobium sp. | reverse complement strand
GGCCAATCCTCGGTGCGGATTTTCTCGTCGACGGTGTACGTCCGCCCGCACGCCAGCGTCAGCAGCCGGTCGATGCCGCCGCGCTGCGCCCAGCGTCTCCGCACGGGCCAGCGTGGCCCGCCGCTCGGCAAGCCATGCCGCATGGCGGTTCTCACCACGCGGAGGCATAGCGCGCATCGGCTCCGTGTCGGCCGCGTTGTGAAGGGTGTTGCTCAGCGCCTGCGCCATCTCGCCAAGGCCTTCGATCGCCTCGGCAGCCACCGACGTCTCAGGCGCACCGCCGAGCGAGTCCCCCACGAGCGCACACAGGGCCGAGATGGACGATGCCGTGCTCGCCGCGGCGAACAGGCGCTTCTCTTCGATCTGGATCATGCTGCCTCCGCCGGGTTCGTGGTTGCGGTGCTGTCGAGCGCGTCGACCTGTTGCTGGATGCCGCGCAGGTGATCCGACAGCATCGCGATCAGCCAGCAGCCGTGATTGTGGGCGGCAGCCTCCGCGTCGCCGTCCGGGGCGGCGCGAAACAGGCTCGCCGCCTCGATCGAGTGCAGCGCCGCGAGCGCGCAGGACACGCCGTCTTGCAGCAGCGTCTCGCGCTGCATGCGGGTGTGTTGGGTGGCCATATCAGTCCTCCAGGAGGAAGGTGGAGAAATGGACGAGCGTGGCGACGCCGTTCAGGGCGCCGGCCATGATGGTGGGGTTCACCGCCTTGAACTCGCTGGTGGTGCCCCGCTGGGCGACTGCATCGGCGTCGAAGCAGGCCGCGGCCATCACGGTCAGGATCGCCGCAGCTTCGTGCAGCATGTCGCGGCTGCGCTCGGCCGGCGCGACGCTGTTCACAATGGCGAACGGACGCTTTCCATCCATTTCCCAACCGGCGAGCGTGTTGCGGGCTTCGATGAGGGGCGTCGTGGCCATCATGCCGCCTCCGCCATCTGGAAGGGAGCGAGTGCGATCGCCATCAGCGATGCGTGCAGCCCGGTGGCGGCGATGGTGTAGCTGAGCGCCATGCCGGCCGCGTCGATGGCACCGGTGACGCTGGGCTGTGACGTCCACGCTTCGAAGGCAGCATAGTCGTCGCTGTCCTGCGCCTGCTTCTGCGCCGCGGAGCCGTATTCCTCGCGGATCGCCGCCAGGGCGTCAGCGCGGTAGCCGGTGTAGCGATACGAGCAGTCCTGCTCGCGGTGCAGGGCGAAGCCGCCGTGTACGTAGCTGCCCTTCGGCGGGTTCTTGGCGCAGGACGCCAGAAGCTTCAGCGCGCGGGGATCTTGCGTCCAGACGGCGCAAGAGGCCTTGGCCGGGCGCACGCCCAGCGTTACGGTGTTCATAGCCTATCACCTCTTCGTCAGGTGGTTGGGTCAGGCCGGGCGCGGAGGGCTCAATCTCCTTGCTCGGCCGTCTGATACCTGAGGTATCATCGTTGACTCTGGCGTTCAAGCACTATTTGATGCTAAACGTATCAGCATGATAACAGCCGAACAGTGTCGCGCCGCCCGCATCCTGCTCGGCTGGACCGCTGCTGATCTCGTGACCGCATCGCGGCTGGGCATCGCGACAATCAAGCGCTTCGAAAGCGGGCAGCAAGTTCAGCAGGCATCGGTCGAGACGATCCAGGCTGCCCTGGTCGATGCTGGTGTCATCTTCCTAAGCGAAGGAACGCCATCGCCGGTGGGTGGTGCGGGCGTCCGACTAGCCGGTAGCGCCTGAGCCTCACCGCCGCCGGGGGGTCGTCCCCGGACGGTGGCGATGGGCTTCGCGTCAGCCTTACGAACTCCGCTTCCGGGGGGTGACGATCACCTTCAGCTTCTTGTGCTGCAGAACGTGGCACGGGGTGCACAGCGCCTTCATGAAGCGCCAGTCGTACCGATCCGGGTGCCCGTGAGGCAGGTTGTGGTGCGCTTCGGCGGACGGGCGCCCGCACCGCTGACAGCGGGGGTGGGCGTCGAGGTACAGCTTATTGCGCTTCTGACGGGCGTTCGGCGTCTCGGTGCGGCCGCGTCCACGCCAGTTCCTGGGATTGCTCACTCTTTTTCTCCATCACCCACCATGGGCAACGGCATCCCTTCCAAAGGTCTTTCTGACTGAAAGACGCCCGCCAACGAGCAGGGCAGCCAAAGCTATCGCATCGAAGCTGAAGTGATCACGAGAGGCCGCGGGGTATGCCGTCTCGGGAACGAGTACGTCGGTGATCGAACCGCGCTTTTCGATTCGGCTTTGAAAATGTGTCGATACCGCGTGGTTAACCAACTACCCCCCAGCAAGGCGCTAAGTTCAGCCGCTCGCGCCGCGCGAGAGGGCGGGGGGCTCTTGGTTAATCAGGGCTGAAGTCGAGGCTAGATGACGTGCGCTGGGCAACGCCATCCGGTGCTCGGTCTCCTCATATTTAGCGGGACAGGAGGACCAATCAAGGGACCATGGAACGTCGGGCATCCCGCAGCGGCGCACTGCACGATGTCTAGACCGATCGTCCATTGGCCATAAATCGCACGCAAGCGGATCAAGGGCAGGGTAGGGATGCCTTTGCCCGAACGCCAGATCGCGCGGATCATCCCATTGCGTTGTTCCAGCGTGTTCGTAGTCGGGCCGCGCATCTTTCCATTTGGCCGCAGGCGGACTCGCTTGAAGTAGTTTAAAATGGCTTCTTCGTTGCGCGTCAGGTGACCAATATAGCTTCTCACGTCAGGCGCCAGACTGTCGTCGCTTAGCAATGGTCCGAGACGGGCGATGCAACGGTCCCGGCAATCCCGCGCTTCTGTCAGTGTGGTTGCCTGATACATGCAGATCAGGTCGTGCCGTGCCCAATACGCACGGCTAACGCTGTCGACCTGGTCGATGATCGGTTTAAGATCACTGCCAAAGTCGATGACGTGTTGATCACCCTTTCGGTGTCGCCGACGCTTTCGAAGCCGGGCGTGGCTCACTGACATCACCGCCGGCTTGAGGTCGTCGAGCGCCTGCGCCAGTTCGAGGTTGGGCCCGACCCCCCTCTTGTCGTTTCCGGCACGCAGATCAGACACGGCGACATCAACCGCGCGGGACAATATCTTTTGAAAATTGTGGATGATATGCCACTTGTCTGCGATGTGCAGTGCGCCTTTAAGCTCATGCCTTGCCAATGAAGCGTTCACTGAATGCATATCGGAGACGAAGACGTCCACCGCGCCGGCATCAAATCGATAGTCCTTCATCCATTGCCGAACCGCCTTCGTGGTTGCTGGCTCGATTATCGCGATTAAATGCCCGTCATCTGCGTCGCCAATCACCATGTACTCGGTGCCGTTTATTTTCAGTCCGTCCATGCCGAGTACGGCTGGCGTAGGAAAACGATGATGTTTCGACAGGGCGTCGGCAAGCTCGATTGCTATATCACGCACCGTAGCTGCGGGGACGCCGTTCTCTTTCGCGACATGCCGTATCGGGCGCTTCGTCACTTCGTTCTGGATATGGAGGAATAGCCTTTCGGTTATGCTCTTACGGCCGGGCTTCGTCGGCCCTTGGCCTGTGGCTAGCCCTTCTTGCGTTACGCTGGCACCGCAAACGAGGCATTTGTAGCGGCGTCGCTCGACCGTGAGCGTGGAGGGCTTGCCGCGTGCGGGTGTGTCCTTGATACGTCGAGAAGCTAAACCTTTGCTCTCCATGCGATCGTGGGGACCGCATTTTGGGCAGACGGGGCGCGCGGTGGCGGCGACGGTCGTTTCGACTGACCAGTGGGTCTCGTGCGTTTGAAGATGGTCAACGCCGCTGAGGCCGAGGTATCCGTGCATGCGGTAATCGTCGCACGTGATGAGTTAAGGGCAGGTATGGCGCAGCGGGCATTTCGT
>CAJYHD010000188.1 GCA_913773715.1 uncultured Sphingobium sp. | reverse complement strand
CCGCTGGGCCGGATCATCGCCAACGCCGACACGATCAGCGCACAGCTGGAAGGGCCATTGCGTCCCGACTATGCGGGCTATGCAGAAGATATTGCCACGGCGGGTCGGCACCTGATGGCGCTGGTCGATGACCTCGCCGATCTTCAGGCGATTGACAGACCTGACTTCTCGGTGGTTTCCGAATATGTGGATCTTGCCGATCTGGCGCGCCGGGCGGCCGGGCTGCTGTCGGTCAAAGCTCTGGACAAGCGTATCCGCATCGTTTCGCCCAACAATGATGTCGTCGTAAGCGCGGTGGGCGAGTTTCGTCGTGTGCTTCAGGTTCTCGTCAATCTCCTCGGCAACGCGATCCGGTACGGACCGGAAGAATCGCTGGTCCAGATTCTCGTTGAGGAGGAGGGCGAAACGGCCCAAGTTCTCGTGCTGGATCAAGGGCCGGGAATCGCGGGCGCCGACCGGGAACGGGTGTTCGACAAGTTCGAACGGCTGGGGCGGAGTGATAGCGGCGGGAGCGGGCTGGGCCTCTATATTTCGCGGCGACTGGCACATGCAATGAAGGGGGACATCGCCGTCAGTGATGCGCCCGGCGGCGGCGCATGCTTTACGCTGACGCTGCCAAAAGGCTGAAGATCAGGCCGGCTGGTTGAGGATTACAACGACCCGCAGTCCGGGCGCAGCATCTTCCAGTGCAATCGTTCCATGATGAAGCCGGGCTACTGCTTCGGCGAGCGATAAGCCAAGACCGGAGCCGGGCTGGCCGCGCGCAGGGTCGAGGCGGCCGAACCGGCGAAGCGCTTCTTCGCGCCGTGCTTCGGGAATGCCTGGACCGTTATCCGAGACAATGAAGTGGACAGAGTTGGAGAAAAGCTCCGCCGAAAGATTGATCTGCGATCCGCCTTCCGCATATTTCAGAGCGTTTTCTATCAGGTTGGCGAGCATTTGTGAGACAAGTTCTCTGTGTAGCAGAAATGTGCCGGACAGCGGGCGCCACAGCGCCAAAGAGAAGCCGCTTTCTTCAGCAAGAGGTTCATACATCTCGGCAACATCGTCCAGCAACTGGCTGATATTGACAGAAACCATCATATCTGCGCCAAAGCCTGCCTCGGTGCGGCTGATGAGCAGGGCGGTGGACAGCATCTGTTGCAGAAGTTCGGCTTCGCGACGCACCGTTTCCAGTGCGTCCAGCGCTTTTTCGTCCCGGACGCCGCTACTGACCTGCTCGACCGTGAAGAGCAGGCGGGTGACGGGCGACTTAAGGTCATGTGCGAGACCGTTGGTCATCATCCGAAGCTGTTCGACGAGCGCGGTGATGCGGTCGAGCATCGCGTTGATGGAACTGCCAAGCCGGTCGAAGGCGTCGCCGCTCCCATCGGTTCGCACCCGTTCATCAAGTGAGCCGACCGCAACGGCATTTGCCGTGGCAGCGATCGCTGAAACCTGCCGTGAGAGAATGCGACCAAGGATGATGGCAATGCCGAACGTCAGTACAAGGCTGCCGAGAAAAGCGATGCTCAACGCCTCTTCATAGGCGTCGGCAAGGCGCAAGCTGTCCGTCAACACCAATCCTGTCAGCAACCGATACCCGTTGGGCAGACGCTCGGCGAGGAGGCCGATAGGTTCGGGGTTGGACCGGCCCGTGCGATAGAGATCGATCGTCCGCCATGGCGTCGTCTCGAACATAGGGGAGGGCCAGGCTGCTAAATTGCCCGTGATCGGTCGACCATTGCGATCTGCAAGCAGGATCGTCGTCCGGTCGTCTCCCTCGCTCGACAGCCGCTGGTCGATATAGCGGCGTAGCGAAGTGACCCCGCCACGGCGGTAAGTCGCGACCAGATCGTCGCGCAACTCCTGCGCGGCGTAACGCTCCGCCGCCGCCAGCGTACGCTTGCTCGCCTGCTGCACATAGAGCAGCGCACCGCCGGCAACGAGAAATTGGAAGAAGAAAGCGAGGGCAATGAAGCGGGTGATCGATAGCCGTAAAGGCGCCCGCCAGCGCCGGGGCGACGGCTCAGGCAGAGCCAAGCCGATATCCAGCGCCACGAACCGTATGCAGCAGCGGACGTTCCGAGCCATCATCCAGCTTGCGGCGCAGGCGGCTGACATGCACATCGATCACGTTCGTACCTGGGTCGAAATGATAATCCCATACGCCTTCGAGCAGCATGGTCCGGGTCACGACCTGATCGGGATGACGCAGGAAATATTCAAGTAGCCGGAACTCGCGTGGCTGTAAATCAACGACTTGAGATCCACGTTTCACGCGGCGCGAGAGAAGATCCATTTTGAGGTCTTCGTACCGAAGCGCCGTGATGACATTCGCACCGCCCGACTTGCGTAGCAGTAATTGGAGTCGGGCAAGCAGCTCGGCGAAGCTGAACGGCTTGACGAGATAGTCGTCCGAGCCGTTGGTCAGCCCCTCTACGCGGTCCTCCGGTGTGCCGAGTGCGGAGAGGATGAGGACGGGGGTTTCGACGCCGCCCGCTCGCAGCGCCTTCAGCACAGACATGCCGTCCATCGCAGGCATCATCCGGTCGAGGACGATCGCACCATAATCGCCCCCGCTGGC
>CAJYHD010000187.1 GCA_913773715.1 uncultured Sphingobium sp. | reverse complement strand
GCGGTGCGCGCCGATAGGAGCAGTGCCGTCGGCACATTCTGCGCCTTTATGCGGCGCTGTCGTATCATCGCCATCAGCGGCACAAGGCCCGAGCCTGCACCGATCAAGAACACAGGCTCCGCTGCGCCCTCCGGCCAGAGGAAATGTCCGCCTAGCGGACCGCGAAGTTCGATCTCGTCACCGACCGCTGCTACGTCGTGAAAAAAGGGGGAGACCTCCCCGTCCGAAAGGCGTTCGATGGCGAGCTCAACGATGCCCGATCCATCGGGTGGTGAGGCGATCGAATAACTGCGCATCGCCATGTAGCCGTCAGGGGCGGTCAATCGCACATCGACGTGTTGGCCCGCCACATGAGTGAACGGGTCACCCAACCGGAGGAAGAAGCTCTTGATGGCCGGCGTTTGCTGAACGATTTTCTCAACAACGGATTTCTGCCACCGAGCAGCCTGCACAGCGCCCTCAATCATGCGTGTACCGCTGCTCGCGCCAAGGATCGCCGTAGATGTGGTAGCCGCGCAGCTCCCAGAAACCGGCTTCATCGCGCGTCGTGAATTGTAGCGCCTTCACCCATTTGGCCGACTTCCAGAAATAAAGGTGCGGAACGAGCAGCCGAGCTGGGCCACCGTGATCACGCGGAAGTGGCTGCCCCGCATATTTGAGCGCGACCATCGCCTTATCGGACAGCAGATCCGCCAGCGGAACGTTCGTCGAATAGCCATCGTAGGAATGCACCAGCACGAAATCGGTCGGGCGATCGAGTCCGGCATCGGCCAGGATGTCCTCGATCAGCACGCCCTCCCAGGCCGTGTCCAGCTTGGACCACGAAGTGACGCAATGGATGTCCTTCTTCACCTTGGTCTGGGGCAGAGCGTTGAACTGGCTCCAGTTCCAGACCTTCGCTGGCTTCGGTCCGACCTTGACCGTGAAGTTCCACTTCGAGGTATCGATGTTTGGCGTCGGTCCCGCTGTGAGAACCGGGAAGTTGTCGACGAGATGCTGGCCAGGGGGGATACGGCCGGACTGATCGCCGCCCGATCCGCGTCCGGTAAAACCTCTTGTGACCATCGGACTCTCCTTCTCGTCGCGACAGCACGGGCCTCGTTTTCCGCTCACACTCCTGCGACAAGGGACTTTCGCACGCGAACCCGTTCGAAAACGGATTTTCAGAAAACTCGTTACCTGACGCTCTGTCAGAATTACGCAGACATCGCTCGCCGGGAAATGTGACGAGTACGTTTGGACTATACCGTTAGAGCAACGCTCTTTCCCAATACCCTGTCACTATAGTTTCGATAGCCTCGAAGGCATCGATTGCAGCGTGATCACCGACTCTACCGCAAGCCTGAGTTTCGACGAGACCTTCCGGTATCAATCGGTTTCGCGAGCCGAACCAAGCTGCGCCCTCAACACCGGCCAGCTATGGCGAATATCTTCGCGGTAGGTCTCTCCGTTGCTCACTCGCTGCAAAAGCGGGTTTGCGAGCCAGACGGACTGCGACGGGCTGAGCAACTCGGGGACGGATTTGCGGTAAGGCAGCGCCAGGTTGATTTGCGTTCGCTGCGCCGCCGTCAACGGCAGATGGCGGACGCCGTTCTTACGCAGGTAGAATTGAGGCTCCCGATCCAAGCTGAAGCCGCCGGGCGCTGCCGGTGCGAAGCCTTCTTCACGGGCATAAGCGTTTAGGTCGGCCCGCGTGACCGCCTTCGGATCGAATTGAACCTGCACCGCTTCCTCGCCGTCCACCCAGCCCGCATCGGTCGTAATCACCGCCGGATGCTGTGCAAGGCTCGTCTCCCCGGACCAGAAACAGGGTGTCATGTAGACGGCGTTTCCGTTTAGGCCACTCTCGATCAGCAAGTCGCGCCCTAGAAGACGGAAGTACGAGGGAACATCGCCGTCGAGCATCTGCAGAGCGGTACTGAGCTTTTCATGCAACCCGAGCGGATCGTAGCGATCGGCCAAGCGCGGCAGCAGCTCGGCGCCATCGGGTCGGAGAAACCGCATGACCGGATTGTTCCAGGATCGCTCACCATAGAGGCGCAAGATCTCGGCATCCGCTCCAGGATGGTTGTTGAAGATCGCCACCGGCACGAACCGGTCGGTGATCAGCTCCACCATCAGCGGATGCGTCAGAACGTCCTGCCCGAAGTGCACGCACGTCGAGCAACCCGGCACTTCCTGAAACAGCAGCAGCACCGGTTTGCCTTGAGCGGAGGCCAGCGCCATGCCGTGGTCGTAGCCGCGTAGCCAGGGGACGTCCCCAAGCTCGCGATGGTCGCGATGCGAAACACCAGTCATTGTCATCCCCACTATGTAGTGAGGCAAAACTCAGATCACCGGTCACGGCCCCGCAGGCATGGAAACTATGTTCTACAGCTATTGGAAAGGCGCAGGCGCAAGCTTCATAGTGCCACGGCCCGGCTTGAGGTTGATACCCGAAGAAACAAAGCACCAAGTTCTCCAGATCAGAAGCGGAGATAGTTCGCCATAAATCCGGCCGAGGGCCGGTCGTGGTTACCCTCCAGGTTCTGACGGGCACTTCGGAGAACAAGGAAACTCGCCATGGCCGACGTCGAACAATTTGCTCCTGAACTGCGCGTCAGAGAATGGATTGGAGCCGACGGAAAGCAGCTCGACACTCCCGTCACGCTCTCCGATCTTGGGCCAGGACCGAAGATTCTCTTCGCGTTTCAGCATTGGTGCCGCGGCTGCCATCTGCACGGCTTTCCCACGCTACAGCGGCTCCATGCCGGCTTGGCGAACCGAGGCGTCGGCTTCGCGGTGATCCAAACAGTGTTTGAGGGAGAGCAGGAGAACACATTCGAAAAGCTGCGACCAAACCAGTTGAAGTATGAGCTTCCCGTGCCATTCGGTCATGACCCGCTGATGGCGGGCGCGCATCTCCCGACCTTCATGGAGGATTACCACACACGTGGCACGCCCTGGTTCAGCGTGATCGATGCCGGCGGGACGGTAGTATTCTCGGACTTTCATTTAGACGCGGACAAGCTGGTGGCACATCTGGATCGAGATTGATCGATGCGCCGCTGGCTCATCCTTGCCACTACCCACGTCGCGATGCTGGCACTGGGGTTTGCGGCCGGTATTTACGCTC
This sequence comes from uncultured Sphingobium sp., assembly GCA_913773715.1. The sequence continues at coordinate 9,080 of CAJYHD010000187.1, read as the reverse complement.
TGCCGATCCTGACGGCACCGCCCGCGCCAAATGGAGCTGCCTTAGCAGCGGCCGTGAGACAGGCGCTCTACACTGGACGATTTGAGCGTAGACTGAAGGGCAGCGATTTTGTTCATTGGGGCGAAGGTAACGTGAAGGTGTCACGCGACCGGATAGCTCATATCGGCCGCCTATCCCCTGGCCCCGATTACAAGCTGTACCTCGCCCCGCGCTTCGTACGCACCAAAGACGAGTTTCTCGCGATCAAGCACATGTCCCGCCGTGTCGGTGACGTAAAAACCTTCGATGGCTTCATCGTCTCCGTCTCGCCCGACATCGACGTCGGCGCATTCAGCACCGTCGTAATTTGGTGCGAGTCGTTCAACCGCTTCATCACCGCCGCTGAATATCAACGACCCGCGACAGGCTCATGAAGCGCGAAAGGAACCGATGTCGCAAGCACGCTGCGGCGATCTTCAGCACCACGTGCTGCAGGGCGGAGAAGAGAAAAGTGGGTCAGGGCAGTTCATGGCCTCTACGATGAAATCGCTCAGGGCCGCTTGCACGCGCGGTCTCGTTCTTGCGCCAGTGGCGGCTCTGCTTATGAGCGTCGCCTTCCTCATGCTGGGCAACGGCTTGCTGGGCACCCTGCTGATCGTCCGGGCTGGGCAGGAGGAGTTCTCCAGCGGCACCATCGGCGCCATGATGTCCGCCTACTTCTCGGGCTTCACCATCGGTGCGCTAGTGCTGCCGCGCATCATCGTAACCGTTGGCCACGTAAGGACGTTTGCCGGGTTCGCGGCCGTCGCATCGATCACTGCTCTTCTCCACGCCCTGCTGGTGGAACCGTGGGCATGGATGCCCCTGCGCATGGTCACCGGCCTCGCTTACGCCGGCATGATCCTCGCCACAGAAAGCTGGCTTAACGCACACGCGGTGCCGTCGACACGCGGGCAGCTCCTGTCGATCTTCGGCGTTGCATCCATGGGCTCGTGGGCCCTCGGGCAAGCGCTGCTGAACGTAGCTCCCCCAGCAGGGCTGACGTTGTTCCTGATCGTGTCCATCTTGATCTCGGCCGCTGTCGTTCCCATCACACTTCTGCCCAGCCACTCGCCAGGCGAGGTCACACAGGAACCAGTCGCATTTCGGGATCTCCTGTCAGTCTCCCCTCTAGCAACGTTCGGAGTGTTCCTGGCTGGCCTGGCCATCGGAGGCTTTTGGGGGTTGGGTCCGAGCTTCGCGCAAAGGATCGGACTCGACATCGGCGGCATCTCCGCCTTCATGGCCAGCGTCCTTGGGGGAACCCTCGCGTTGCAATGGCCGCTCGGCTGGCTTTCTGACCGGGTGCCCCGAAATCTGATCATTGCCGGCGCCGCCCTGGCGTCTGCGGCGGCGGCGGCTGGAGTGGCGCTGGCGACTGACGCCCCCCTGCCCCTGCTACTCGTCGCAGGCGCGCTTTTCGGCGGGTTCGGCATTCCGATTTACTCATTGTGCGTGGCGATCGCGAACGACGATCTTCCGACTGGACGGATGCTAGGCACAGCGCGCGGTCTTCTGCTCATCAACGGTGTGGGAACCGCGGTGGGACCTTTGATCGGTGGAGCCGCGATGAACCTCGCCGGTCCTGGGAGCCTCTTCCTGTACGCTGCAGCGCTCCTGACCATTCTCTCGGTGCTGGCAATTGTCAGCAAATCCCCTGTCCATACCGTAGCAGCGAAGGCCACACGCTGCCCGAGCACACCGATGATCACGGGTTCGCTCGACGCGATGGTACAAGCCAACGACAGGGATGACCGCGGTACGAGCTAAAGATGCCCGGACGACATCCTAGGCGACCTCCTCGATCAGAAGGCTCCGGCCGTTGAATTGCACCGTCTCTCCGGGTCGAGCGCCCTCGATGGCTTCATAGATCGGCGCCATCGTGGAGATCCCCATAAGCTCCTGACCGTGGCACACGAATTTGCTGGTTGAGACGGCGATCACGAAGTAGCGCCCTGACAGCCTGACCAACGCGCCTTCTGCGACCGCGGATTTCGGTCCGAAGTCGATCGTCCTGAGCTTGTCGAGCTTGTCGGCATAATCATCGAGCGTGTCGTCGAGCGCCTCTGCAAGGTCGCTCGCGACCTCGGCTTGCGCCTGTTCGTCGTTCTCAATCGTCTCGCTCCGATCCAGACGGGCAGTAGCGACGTAATCCAAGTAGTTCTCGCGAGCACTATGCAAGGCGGCCGTTTCAAGCGAAAGCATCGTCTCTCGAACGTGATCTTTATCCCAATCCATAATAACCTCGCTGAAGTTCTTTTACATGCACCAGACGCGCAACCACCGGTTCGAGGGTGGGCTGCGTGCCACCCGTGCTATTCGTCGGTAATGACGTCTTCGCCCTGATAAGGGATGCGGATAAGCCGCGGGTCGCGAATGATGCTCGTAACCAGCCAGACGTAGGTTTGTTCTGCTGTGTCGAAGCCGAGGATACTGAATTCCCCGCCAAACGGACAGGCCGGGAAGTCCGGAAAGCTTTCGCGCAGGACGTAACGCTCGGGATCGCTGTCGAACTCGGCTTTGTAGACCTTACGCAGGCCGTGCTTGCTCGGAACTTTTTCATCACCTGCCGGCATTGTCTCGCGGCGCTCGAGCAGACGTTCGGCGACATCACGGTGACATGTCTCGTCGAAGATATCGAAAGCATCGATCAGCAACCCTTTGTGTTGGGTTAGGGGATCGGTGATCGCGTAGATGTTCGAGGCGTCTTCCGCATCGTCGCCACTTTCCAGGCGCAAAGCGGCATCCACCTGAACAGCGCAGGCATCTAGCGTCGATCCTAGCTCTAGATCGAACAGGCTCCCGTCTTTCACACGATATTCGCGGTCATAGCCCTTCGCGACGAAGGCCTGCACGGCCTTTAGGACGTCTGTCACTTGGCTTGTCATGGATGCAACTCTCTTTCTCGTCAAATCCGAGCGGCCTCAGCTGGGTCTGCGCAGTGGCCGCGCTCGCGTGAGGCGCCAGACGCCATACTCAAAGCCATTTCACTTGCTTGAAGCGCATGAAGAGGAGGAGGCAGATCAACGTCATGACTCCGAGCACGACGAAGTAGCCATAGGCCGTGTCGAGTTCCGGCATGTGTTTGAAGTTCATGCCATAGATGCCGGCGATCGCCGTGGGGACGGCGAGGATCGCTGCCCAGGCGGCGAGTTGCCGGGTGATGACCCCGATCCGTTGCGCCTCCAGGAGGCTGCTGAATTCGAAGACGGTGGATAGAACCTGCAGGAGGCCATCTACCATTGCCTGCACACGCGAAACGTGGTCTGCGACATCGTTGAAATACGGTCGAACCTCGGCACTTATGCAGGGGAAGTGTCCCCGCACGAGCTTGCGCACAAGCTCGGCCATCGCTCCCAACATGCGCTGGAACCTCGTCAGCTCACACCTCAGGCCGAAAATACGAGCGACTTCTTCACGGCCGAGAAAGTCGTCGAGTGATCGACGTTCCATAGCTAGAACATCGTCCTCGATCATCTCGAAGATCGGCAGGTACTGATCGACGATCCGATGCAGGATCGCGTGCAGGACGTAGTCGACGCCTTTGCCAAATTGCGCTGGTGACGCTTCAAGCTGCTCGCGAAGATTTCCCAACGCGCCAGGCGTACCGTGCCGGACCGTAATGAGGTGGTTGTGACCGGTGAAGATCGCTGTCTTGCCGTAGCGTATCCGGTCTCCGTCCAGCTCAGCCGTATTGGCAACGACATAGAGTTCGTCGTTATAGACCTCGAGCTTCGGAGGACATTGCGGGTGCATCGCGTTGTCGACGGCGAGGGGGTGGAGGCCGTAGCATTCCTGTAACGAGCGAAGCTCTCCCGCTGTCGGCTCACTCAGCCCGATCCAACAAAAGCCCGAGCGGCTGTTGTCATGGGCCACACGCTCATCGATCGCGACCTCTTTTACGCGCTTCCCCTCGTTATAGTAATAGCTTGCGATGACGGTCATGCGGGTCTCTCCGGGACGAGAAGGCCGCGTTGTACCGCCGGCCGCGCTAGCCCGCGCTTAAGCCAAGCAGATATGTTGGAGAAGGTCTCGTACTCTAGCAGTCCGCCGGCATTGTATGAGGTGACGAGTGCGTTCACCCAGCCGAGTGTTGCCACATCGGCAATAGAGTACTCGTCAACGATCCAGTCACGCCCTTCCAGCTGTCGATCCAGCACGCCGAGTAGGCGTTTGGACTCGTCCGCGAAGCGCTGCAGAGGACGCCGGTCCTCAAAGTTCTTGCCGCCCCAGCGCAGGAAGAAGCCCAACTGACAGAACATCGGTCCGACTGCAGACACCTGGAAAAAAACCCAGGCGAGCGTGTCATACCGCCTTTCAGGCGCGGCCGGCATGAGTTTTCCGCTCTTCTCCGCCAGGTAGACGAGGATCGCTCCTGACTCCCACACGCCAATCGGCACGCCGCTTGGCCCATGGGGGTCGATGATAGCCGGGATGCGGCCGTTCGGATTGAGCGAAACGAACGCGGGGTCCTTCGACTCGTTCTTTGAGATGTCTACAAAGTGCGGCTCGTATGCCAAACCGATCTCTTCAAGCATGATCGAAACCTTGACGCCGTTGGGCGTCGGTGCCGCATAAAGCTGCAGGCGATCAGGATGCGCTGCTGGCCACCGCTGCGCGATCGGGAATGAGGAGAGATCTGGCATTCGGCTGCAATTCTCGAAATAAGCCGGTCCAACAGACTGTCAGAACGATCATCCCTTCGTGGCCAGATCGCAAGGCGACGCGACCACGAAGGGAACTGCTGATGCTATGAAGGAGCGTGGACCCGCTCGATCAGTCCACCTGTGCCGTAGCCGCGCCGTGCGCACCGCCGGCATCCTGGCGCTTTGGAAGCACCCAGTCGGGTCGTGCGAAGTGACACGTGTAACCGCCCGGCCGCTTCTCGAGGTAGTCCTGATGCTCCGGCTCGGCTTCCCAGAAGTCGCCGACGGGCTCGACCTCGGTGACGACCTTGCCATTCCAGAGCCCCGATGCATCCACGTCGGCGATCGTGTCCTCGGCGATGCGCTTTTGCTCCTCGTCGACATAGTAGATGCCTGACCTGTAGGAGACCCCGCGGTCATTGCCTTGACGATCCTTCGTCGTCGGATCGTGGATCTGAAAAAAATATTCCAGGATGTTCCGGTAGCTCGTCACCTCGGGATCGAAGGTGATCTCGATCCCTTCGGCATGCGTACCGTGATTGCGATAGGTGGCGTTGGGCACGTCGCCGCCGGTATAGCCCACGCGGGTAGTGACGATGCCCGGCTGCTTGCGGATCAGATCCTGCATTCCCCAGAAGCAGCCACCTGCAAGAACTGCGCGCTGATGCATATTATGCCTCCTCAACCTGGTCGAGATATTCACCGTAGCCTTCGGCTTCCATTTCATCGCGGGGCACGAAGCGAAGCGCCGCTGAGTTGATGCAGTAGCGCAGCCCGCCCTGGTCGGCGGGGCCATCGGGGAAAACGTGGCCGAGATGGCTGTCGCCATGCACCGACCTGACCTCGGTCCTCGTCATCCCATGGGAGCTGTCCCGCACTTCGTTGACATGCGCCGGGACGATCGGCTTAGTAAAGCTAGGCCAGCCGGACCGTGAATCGAACTTGTCGGTGGAAGCGAACAGCGGTTCACCCGACACGATGTCGACGTAGATCCCTGGCTCCTTGTTGTCGTTGTATTCACCCGTGAACGGCCTTTCCGTACCGTGCTCCTGGGTGATGCGACGCTGCTCAGGGGTCAGGCGGTCGATCGCAGCCTGTGTCTTCTCGAACTTCATCATTAGACCTCCAATGCTAAGAGAGACTCTAGGCGCACCACGATCAGCATGACTGATGTGTCATCAAGTCGACTATCGCAGTCGCACACGTACTTATCCAATACGCCGTAGGCATAGTTTCCATAGCCGCGACGCTCGGCCCGTTGCGCTCACCTCCACTCGTATCGCGCCGCAAGCTGCGCGACTTTCCGGATCTCGACCGGAGCGGTCGATCCGGAAACCGTCACGATGACCACCTCCCTCTCCAAGGTGAAACCATCAATCGGCCGCGTAACAAGACCAGTCTCTGCGGCTGAACGCTCTGGGACGATGCATACCGCGCGACCCTCGGCAACGATGCGGTGGACCCAGTCTTCCCGGTCTGAACGCAAGCGCGGGCGAATCACCATGTCGCGACGGGCAAAGTGCTCTTGTATCTGGTCGCGAAACTCACAGTTGAGCCGATCGACCAAGGGGAAATTCGCTAGGTCTTCACCCCGAACAACGGCTGCCGCCGCCAAAGGGTGCTTCGCTGCGCAGGCGAGTACGAAGCGCTCTTGGAAGAGCGGTCGGACATCGAGCTTCCGATCCGGGCGAACTTCCCGCGGAAGGATACAAGCGTGATACTTGCCGGATAGAACTTCCGACGAGTCTTCGCCCGACTGGAGTGAATGCAGTCTGATCTCGATGGACGGGACTTCGTCCAGGGCATCCTCGAGAAAGGCTGCAAACCCTTTCGGTCCGACAGTCGGCGCGACAGCGATGTCCAGCACACGGTGGCGCCCCATCGTCCAGTTCTCAGAGTGATCGCGCACGCTCCTCAACGCCAGGAGCATTCGACGGAACTCTGCTTCGACATCCTGGCCGAGGCCGGTGAGACGGCTGTTCTTACCGTCCCGATAGATCAGCGCCCCGCCGAGCTCCTCCTCAAGGCGACGGATCGCACGCGTGAGGCTGGGCTGCGACACGCCACTCAACCGAGCCGCCTCGGTGAAGTTCAGCGTCTCAGCCAAGTTTATGAAATAGCTGACCTGATTGAGTTCCATCACCCCTCGGCCCATGTGTCTGCCGCACACTGTCTCGTAGACCCGTCTTCACAGACCGGCGGAGAAGTATGCGCGACGCATATAGTTTGCCGGTTAGGGGTTGTCTATATGCGCGGCGCATATAAAAGGACTGAGTCTGCCGTGACTGGAGCCGATGCAAGGTGCTGCCCGGCGTGACGGTAAAGCGCGAGGCGATGCTCGCCCCGGCTCGCGGGTGGGGGAGATCGGCGACTGGCTGAGGAATGCGCAGCTCCGCGTTGGAACGGCGCGCTCATATATTCTGAGAGGTGTCGACGTGCCTGCAGCGAAGTTCACGTTCGAGAACGGAGAGGGCAAGCTTCTTAGCGGGCTCCTAGAGTCTCCGGAAGGCACCCCTCGCGGATGGGCGATCTTCGCTCATTGCTTCACGTGCGGGAAGGACAGCCGAGCGGCTGTCCACATCTCCCGCGCGCTGTCGCGGGCAGGGATCGGCGTCCTGCGATTTGACTTTGCCGGCACTGGGGTCAGCGGCGCCGAAGGCGAGGCAGTGGATTTCGCCGCGGACGTGACGGATCTCAAGTCAGCCGCAAGGGCGATGACGGCCGCGGGGATGACGCCCACCCTTCTTATCGGACATAGCCTAGGTGGAACCGCTGCTCTAGTGGCTGCGACCGATCTGCCGGACATCGTCGCCGTGGCTACCATCGGCGCGCCGTCGGAACTCGAGCACATCCTCAAGGTCTTCGACGCCAGCGATCTCGACACGATCAGACGCGAAGGCGAGGCATCGGTCGACATTGCCGGCCGGCCTTTCCTCATCCGACGCAGCTTTGTCGACGCCGTCGAACAGGTGGATGTAGAAAAGGCGGTCGCTGCGCTCCGTCGTCCCTTACTCGTCTTGCACTCCCCTCTCGATCAGGTGGTTGGGGTCGAGCATGCGTCACGCATCTTCGTCGCTGCTCGGCACCCGAAAAGCTTCGTATCGCTCGATGCGGCCGATCACCTTCTTGCAGATGCCGCCGACGCGAACTTTGCATCCGCCATGGTCGCCACGTGGGCCAATCGCTACCTGCCACCCCTTGTGGCCGATCTTCCGCAGGTTGAGGTTGCCGATGGAGTCGAGGCCATCGAGACGCTGGCGGGCAAGTTCCAGCTCAAGGTCCGCAGTGGCAAGCATTCGATCTACTCGGACGAGCCGACATCGGTCGGCGGACTGGGAAGCGGTCTTTCGCCATATGAGCTAGTCTCCGCCGGCCTCGCTGCCTGCACGGTGATGACGATGCGCCTCTATGCAAACCGAAAAGGCTTTCCGCTTGAACGAGCGAGCACCACGGTCGAGCACAAGAAGGTGGCGGACATGATGCCCCCAGACCGGTTCACTCGGACGATTGTCCTCGAAGGCCCTCTGGATGAGGAGCAACGCGCGCGTATTCTCGAGATCGCCGACCGCTGTCCCGTCGATCTAACGCTGATCCGTGGGTCAGATGTTCAGACTGACCTCGTCGACGCACCCTTGACCAGGCGAAGCCCCGAACCGGCGGCATGAACAACAGGATCCGAGCCGACCCAAAAGGGAGGAATCTGTGAGCGACCCGTCTGTCGAAAGCGAAGAAAATCGGACAGAGCGAGCGATACTCGCCGGCGGATGCTTCTGGGGCATGGAAGACTTGCTGCGACAAAAGCGGGGGGTCGTCTCGACACGCGTCGGGTACATCGGCGGTGAAACGGCAGACCCTACCTACGATGATCATCATGGCCACGCAGAGGCGGTGGAGGTGGTCTTCGACCCCGCCGTTCTGAGCTATCGCTCTCTGCTGGAACTCTTCTTTCAGATCCACGACCCGACGACGTACGAACAACAGGGCAGTGACATCGGGCCAAGCTACCGATCCGCCATCTTCTATACCGACAAGCGTCAGATGGAGGTCGCCTTGGCAACGATCGAGGATATCGAGGCATCGGGTCGATGGCCGGGGCCGGTCTTATCCGAGATCAATCCCGAGGAGCCATTCTGGGAGGCAGAGCCGGAGCACCAGAACTACCTGGCTCGACATCCGAGGGGGTATAGCTGCCACTTCGCGCGTCCCACGTGGCGCCTCGACCGATCGCGCTGATGATGCGACCAAGCCACGACCTGCTGGCACATCACAGCGCCATTGAACGCGCCGCTGGCAAGTCGATGTTTGTTGAAGGAGGCTGCGACGGTGGAACCACCTATCACAACCGTCCCTGAGTTCGTCGTTGCCGGCATGTGGGGGCTAGTGTCTGGCAGCGGCTTGCTCTTGGGCGCGACCGTT